>JACQXP010000566.1 GCA_016208645.1 Candidatus Methylomirabilota bacterium
TGAAGCGGTATTTCTCCGCGTGCTTCTCGGAGCAGAAGCGGCGACGCCCGAGTTTCACCGGAGCCTCCGGCAAGGGTCCCCGACAGAAGGCGCATCGCTTCGCGCCAAACCACCAGCCCAAAGCCATTGCTCCTCCTTCCGACCCCCACCGCCTCTCAGGCGCGGGATGTCGTGGCTGCCGTGCCTCGCCCTTCGCCGAGCTGCGCCAAAACGTCGCGCAGGGCCTTCCGTTTTTCCTGACGCAGCCGACGGTACTCCTTCTCCGGGACCCGCCCCGCCTCATGCCCTGCCTCCAGTTCGGCCAGGGCTGCGACCAGCTCCACCTTGCGGAGCGTCAGTTCCGTCGTCCCGAGCGGGCCCGCGGGCCGCATGGCGACGGCGCCCACGCTGGGCGGGGTTGCAGGCTCAGGGCTGGGTGCCCGCAGCACCACCCGACGCCGCCGTATTACGGGGTAGGTGACACCTGCCAGAAGAAGGATCCCCACCGAGGCATAGGCATACGGCCGCCAGCTTCCCCCGATGGCCGGCAGGTTGTCGAGGGTCACCGCAATGGTCCCCGGCACCTCCAGGCCGGGACCCGTGTAGCGCTGGAACCGCTGGTTCTGCACCGAGATCATGCCCGCCAGCTTCAGCCCCTCAGCCGAGACCTGTGCCGCTCCCTCGGGGACGAAGACCTCCACCGCCTCCGTCCGGTAGTCCACCGGTCGAACGAACTGGAGGCGCCCGGTCGTCGGCGCCACGGCATACGAGAAAGTCAACTGCCGCTCGCCGGGCTTCACGTCCATCGTATCCACGAAGCCCTGCTCGCCCGGGACGACGCAGCATTCCATGAGGCCTTCGCCGTACTTGACCTCTCGGGCGCCCGCCGGAAGGCTGAACTGGAGCGTGGCCCGCCGGCCTCCCGCAACCTCCTTCGCCCCGACGTATGCCTTATCGCCGGAGTTCCGGAACAGCAGCACCTCCTCCGCCCGCACGCTTCCATCGGCGGCGGAGAAGACCACGTGATGGACTTTTACCGAGATCTGGCTGGCGTCCGTCGTGGAGTCGTACACGGGGATTTCCAGCGTGCGGGTCGCCCCCGTATTTTCCGGGATGATCCGATCGCTATTGTATTCGGCGTCCTGGTACCGGACCGTCACGGTGTAGGTGTCGCCCGGCTTGGCGGAGAGGTCTGGGAACTGAAAACGGCCGGCTCGGTCCGTCCTGGTGGGGGTCTTCCCGGCCTCCTGCTCGTTCCGGTATGCCGTCAGCGTGACCTCGACCCCGTCCACGCCCTTGCCCTTCGGCGTCTTGTTGACCAGCCGGCCGCCGATGCCAGCGGCGTCCGCCCGGCCCGGTATCCCGACGGGGGCGATCGGGATAATCCCCAGGAGAAAGACCATGGACAGCAGGCTATGCCGTTTCATGAACCGCTCCCTCCTGCTTAGTACTTGATTTCATAAGTTCATGTCGGGTTGGCCAACCCAACCCGACATGAAACGCCCTTGGAAAGACACTCAGGCTGTCTGCCGGGCCACATTGGACGCAATCAGCAAGGGCGATCCGTATCGGGCAACACCCGATACGGATTTATGAAATCAAGCACGTAGCCCGGCGGGCTCGCCAGGCGGCCACCTCGGCGTCAATCAGCGCGTCCAGGTCACGGGGAGGTGTGGCGCCCTGATCCATGGCCTTCAGCGCCTCGGCCGCCTCCACTCGGTAGACGGCCCGAAGTTCCTCGTAGTCTTCCTGGGAGAGCTTGCGGGTCCGGTAGTCGAATTCCAGCTCCTTCAGCGCCGAGTAGTCCGCTTCTTTGCGGGCCAGCAGGTCGGAGGGCGCTTCCGGCGCCACCTCCAACGCGTCCGCGTGTTGCCCCCAGAGGAAGGGCGCCATGAGGATCGTCACCACCCCGCTGCCGATGAGCACAAGGAAGAAGAGGACCAGCATCCCACCCCTCGCTCCCCCTCACCTACGCCTCTCCCCCACCCCGCCACAGGCGGGGTACCCGGGGGAGAGGAAAGGGTGAGGGGTCAGTCGAAATGTTTCAGTTCTTCGTCCACTCGCTGGAGGTACTTCCCTTCCA
>JACQXP010000567.1 GCA_016208645.1 Candidatus Methylomirabilota bacterium
GTGCCCGGGGCCAAGGAGGTCGCCGTCGAGTTCCACTCGCTCTCCAAGACCTACAACATGACCGGGTGGCGCGCGGGCTTCGCCGTGGGGAATGCGGCGATCCTGGCGGGCCTCGGACGGATCAAGACGAATATGGACTCGGGCGTCTTCCAGGCGGTGCAGCACGCCGGCATCGCGGCCCTGACCGGCCCCCAGCAGTGTATCGCCGACAACTCCAGGATCTACCAGGAGCGGCGCGACGTCCTGGTGGGGACGCTCCGGGAGATGGGATTCCAGGTGGAGGCGCCTCGGGCGACCTTCTATCTCTGGATCCCCGTCCCCAAGGGGTTCACCTCCAAGAGCTTCAGCGTGGAGATCCTGGCCAAGGCCGGCATCGTGCTCACGCCGGGGAGCGGGTTCGGCGCGGCCGGTGAGGGCTACGTGCGGGCGGCCTTGACGGTCAGTGTGGACCGTATTCGCGAGGCGGTGGAGCGCATCCGGAAACTGGGAATCCGAGGCTCCTAACGGACGGAAGGACCGTAAGGCGTAAGGGGGGAGGCGTGAGGCGAGGAACGGTTTCTCCCCTCACCCCTCACGCCTTACCCCTCACGGAGAGGATTGCTTCCCGTACACCCAATGCCTGATCGGATCTTGCTGCACGGCATCCAGTTCCACGGGCACCACGGGGTCCGCGAGGAAGAGCGAAAGCTCGGGCAGCGCTTCGTCGTGGACGTGGACCTCTCCCTTGACCTCGCCGCGGCGGGCCAGCGGGACGAGCTTGCCGCCAGCGTGGATTACGAACAGGTGTATGCGCTCGTGGTGGAGGTCGGAACGCGCGAGCAGTTCAGGCTGCTGGAGGCCCTGGCGGAGCGGCTTGCCTCGATCATCCTGGACCGATTCCCGGTCCGGCAGGTGACGGTCCGGGCCACCAAGCCCTCGCCGCCCATCCCCGGCGTCCTCGGCAGCGTATCCGTGGAGATCACGCGACCGTGAAGGTCCAGGCGTTCATCGGCATCGGCTCCAACCTGGGGGATCGCCTGGCGCATTGCCGGGCGGCCCTGGACCGGCTCGCCCTCCTGCCCGGGACCACGCTGAAGCGGGTCTCCCCCTTCTGCGAGTCGGAGCCTCAGGAGGGCGTCGAGGGCGGGCGCTTCCTCAACGCGGTGGCGGAGGTTTCCACCAGCCTCGCTCCCCGTGAACTCCTCGGGCACCTGCAGGACATCGAAGCGGGGCTGGGTCGCGCTCCCGACCACCGCGCGGGGGCGGCGCGGACGATAGACCTGGATATCCTGCTGTACGGGGATACCGTCATGAACGATCCCGACCTGACGATTCCCCACCCACGGATGGCAGTGAGGCGGTTCGTGCTGGCGCCCCTGGTGGCGCTGGCACCGGGACTTCGCCATCCCGTGCTCCAGATGACGACGACAGAGCTGCTCCGGCGTCTCGGCCCGGAGCGCCCGGCCGCTCTCTCGGGGATGCGGCGATGAAAGAGACCCCGGCTCCGCCTCGCTACATCGTGGTGGACGGGCCCATCGGGGTGGGGAAGACCAGCCTGGTGGATCTTTTGTCCGAGCGGCTGGGGGCGCGCAAGCTCCTGGAGGTGGCCGAGGACAACCCCTTCCTCCCGAACTTCTACAAGGACTCCAGGCGCTACGCCTTCCAGACCCAGCTCTGGTTCCTGCTGAACCGCTTCCGCCAGCAGCAGGAGCTGGGCCAGTTCGATCTGTTCCGCCAGACCCTGGTCGCCGATTATCTGTTCGCCAAGGACAAGATCTTCGCCTATCTCACGCTGGAGGATCACGAGCTGGCCCTGTACGAGCGGGTCCACGCGCTGCTCCAGGTCCGGGTGCCCACGCCGGACCTGGTGATCTTCCTGCAGGCCACCACCGACGCGCTCCTGCAGCGAATCGCGATCCGGGGCAAGGGCTACGAGCGCGAGATCGGCCGGAAATACCTGGACGACCTGAACGCGGCCTACACGCACTTCTTCTTCCATTACACCGCGTCGCCGCTCCTGGTGGTGAATACCAGCGACATTGACTTCGTCAACCGCAGGGAGGACTTCGAGGACCTGATCGAGAAGATCGGGCAGACCCGCGCGGGGATGCACTACTACGTACCGCTTGGATCCCGCAAGTAGCAGCGAAGGGACCGAGACGGAAGCAAGGCTGGGCGCACCACCTGCCGGCCTGGAGGCACCGGAGCCAACCTGGGACCGGGAGCCTCGAGAGGGTCGGGGGGAGGGTGCGCCGGATTCATTGGCCTTCCGGATCGGTCCGGAAGGCCTTTGTGCTTTCCGGGCCCGACCGGAGGAGGAGGGGCCCCATGGCGCGAGACAAAGTGACGGTCCGGACGCTCCGCCGGATGAAGGAACGGGGCGAGAAGATCACGATGCTCACTGCCTACGACTACCCCATGGCGCGCGCGGTGGATGACGCGGGGATCGAGGTCATCCTCGTCGGGGATTCGCTGGGGATGGTGGTCCTCGGCTATCCGACCACGCTGCCGGTGACCATGGACGAGATGGTGCACCACTCCCGGGCGGTCGCGCGCGGTGTCTCGCGCGCCCTGATCGTCGTGGACCTCCCCTTCATGTCGTATCAGGTGAGCCGCGAGGATGCCCTGCGCAATGCGGGACGCCTCATGAAGGAGGCCGGGGCAGAGGCGGTCAAGCTGGAAGGGGGGCGGGAGGTCTTGGGGTCGGTGGAAGCGCTGGTGGCGGCCGGGATCCCGGTCATGGGGCATCTGGGCTTGACCCCGCAAGCGTTTCATCAGATGGGCGGATACCGCGTCCAGGCCCGCAGCCCCGAGGAGGCGGATCGGCTCCTGAAGGACGCTGCGGCCCTGGAGAGAGCGGGGATCTTTTCCCTGGTGCTGGAGGGGATTCCGGCCGGGGTCGCCCGGCGGGTCACCCAGGCGCTTTCGGTGCCAACGATCGGCATCGGGGCCGGGCCGAGTTGCGACGGGCAGGTCCTGGTCACCCACGATATGCTGGGCCTCCAGACCGACCTGTCGCCCAAGTTCGTCAAACGGTACGCCCAGGCGCGGCAGCTCTTCATCGAGGCCATGCGATGTTTCCGGGACGAGGTGCGCTCGGGGGCATTCCCCGGCCCGGAGCACAGCTACGACCTGGACCATCCTGCCGCCTCCACCTCGGGCTAAGGGTCCCGCTGCGCGCAGGCGGAATCGTTCAGCAGACTATTGATGGAGGGCGGGATCATGGAGATCATTCAGCTTCCCGAGGACATGCAGCGCCGCGCCGGGGAGTGTCGCCGCGCGCGCAGGTCCATCGGTCTCGTCCCCACCATGGGGGCCCTGCACGAGGGGCATCTCAGTCTGATCCGGCGATGCCGGGCCGAGAACGACGTGGTCATCATGAGCCTGTTCGTGAACCCGGCCCAGTTCAACCGGACGGACGACTTGGAGCGCTATCCGCGGGACCTCGAAGGGGACAGCCGGATGGCCCGCGAGGCCGGCGTGGACGTCATCTTCGCCCCGACGGCGGAGGGGATGTACCCGGACGGGTACGTGACCTACGTCAACGTCGCGCGGATCACGGAGCGGTGGGAAGGGGCGGCGCGCCCCGGCCATTTCCGCGGCGTGGCCACGGTCTGCACCAAGCTGTTCACCATCTGCCGCCCCCACCGGGCCTACTTCGGCCAGAAGGACTACCAGCAATCGCTGGTGGTCCGGCGCCTGGCGGCCGATCTCAATCTCGGCCTCGAGATCGTCGTGTCGCCCACGGTCCGCGAGCCGGACGGACTGGCCTTGAGTTCCCGCAACGTCCTGCTCTCGCCCGAAGAGCGGCGCCAGGCCACGGTGCTCTCCCGGGCGCTTTTCCAGGCGCAGGCGGCCGTCCGGGGGGGAGAGCGTGACGCTGGGCGGGTGCGTGCCGCCATCGAGGCGGAGATCCGGAGTGCGCAGCTAGCCGCCGTGGACTACGTCGGGGTGTGTGACCCGGACACGCTGGAGCCGCTCGTGCGGGTCACCGGAAAGGCCGTCGCCGTGGTGGCGGCCAGCTTCGGTACCACGCGCCTCATTGACAACGCGATCCTCGATCCGCAACCGGAATGACCAACGACGTAATGACCAGTGAGCCCCAATGAAATGACCAACCACCAATGACCAATTAGCCCGAAGGTCGGCAGGGGCAAGTCACCGTTTTCATGGCGCTCTTGGCGCCATGGCGGTTCAATTCAATGGAGGGGAACTCATGTTCCGTGTGATGCTTGCCGGCAAAATCCACCGCGCCACCGTGACCGAGACGCACCTGGACTACGAGGGCAGTCTCACCGTGGACGCCGATCTCCTGGAGGCGGCCGGCATGGTGGCCTACGAGCAGATCCAGGTGTACAACGTCAGCACGGGCGACCGCTTCGAGACCTATCTCATCGAGGGTCCCCGTCACTCCGGTGCCATCGCGCTGAACGGCGCCGCCGCCCGTAGGGGCCAGCCGGGAGACACGCTGATCATCGCGACCTATCATCTGCTCCCGGAGGAGCAGGTCCCCCCGCACCGTCCCCGCGTGGTCTTCGTGGACGAGAAGAACGCAAGGCTCTCGAGCGCCTGACGTCAATCGGAGACTCCGGATGCCCTTGCCCGTCCGGCCCGAGATCCCCCGATGCCACGGCCCTTCCGGTGGCGGCGCCCCGGAAGGGCCCGGTGATCCTTGGGGGCTGGCCGTTCGTTTCTGCCGTGGTATAGTGGCATCCCCGACCGGGAGGGAGAATCCTCGATGCCGCTTCCGCCGATTGACGCCAGGAGCCATGCGGCTCGCGTTCAGCGGGCCATGCGCGCGTCCGGCCTGGACGCCCTGATCCTCCACAAGGCGCAGAACATCGCCTATCTCTCCGGGTTCAACCCGATCATCCAGAGCCACCTGATGGCCCTGATCCTGCCGGCCGAGGGGGAGGGGACGCTGATCGTCCACGCGCTGCGGGAACGGCACGCGCGCACCGAGGCGGCCGTGCCGGACATCCGTCTCTACGGGCGCTGGGGAAAGGCCCGCCCGATCGGGTCGAGCCTGTTCGAGGCCATCCGGATCGTCCTGGGCGAGCGGCATCTGGAGGCCGCCTGCCTCGGGTTCGAGCGGGACCACCTGCCGGTCGGCCTGTACGAACAGCTCCGGGCGGCCCTGCCTGGCTGCCGCCTGGTGGATGCCGGCTCCATCCTTACCCAGGCGCGGGCGGTGAAGTCGCCGGAAGAGCTGGCGCTCATCCGCGCAGCCGCCCGGCTGGCCGACCACGGCATGGAGACGGTCCTCCGCACCCTCCCCGCCCGACCCCGCGAGATTGACGTCGCGCAGCGCGCCGAGATCGCCATGCGGGAACTCTGGATGCGGGACTACGCGGGGGAGGAGCTGGTGGATTTCGGCTCCACCGAGGGCGGGATCTTCAGCGCGCTCTGGTGCTATGTCCTGGCGGGCGACCACATGAACTGTTATGCTGACTGCGCGTCGGCGAGGCCGATCCGGGACGGCGACCTGGTGATGAGCGTCATCTGGACGGCCTGCCGGGGCTACCACGCCGAGAACGAGCGCACGGCCGGGGTGGGGCCGATGCGGCCGGAGCAGTTCCGCGCCTTCGACGTGGTGCTGGAGGCGCGGGAGGCGGCCCGGCCGGCCCTCCGGCCCGGCCAGACGTGCGCGGGCGTGTATGCCGCGGCCCGGGACGTGTTCGTGGCCCACGGGTTCGGCGACGCCTTGCCGGGGCGCATCGGGCACGGGATGGGCCTCGGGGCGCACGAGCCGCCGTCGCTGGGACCGGGGGACGACAGCGTGCTGGAACCGGGGATGGTCTTCAGCTTCGAGCCCGCCATCCGCATCGGCGACCTCGGCGGCGTGCAGCATTCCGACACCGTCGTGATCACGGACGGCGGAGGCGAATTCCTGACGCACACGCAAGGCGGCCGCCTGCTTTTCCCGTAGCGTGAAGGAGATGGAACCATGCAGCGA
>JACQXP010000124.1 GCA_016208645.1 Candidatus Methylomirabilota bacterium
GGACGGCGCCAACTCTTGGGCTTGATCGTGGACTCCGTGGGGGAGATCCTTTCGGTGGGCGAGGTCGAGAGTCCGGCCCGCATCCCGGCCTCGTGGGTGGATGAAGGCCTCTTGATCGGCGCCCTCGATATTCAAGGCCAGCCGGTCCTGTTGCCGGACCTGGTCAAGATCGCGGAACTGTCCTGAGGTGGGCACGAAGATTGACGGCGTCATCCTCCATCACCAGCACCCGCGCTCCCACCTACCTCCTCCTCATGTCAGAAGGCAGCGGGCAGTAGGCAGTCGGCAGCCTGTGCCTGCCTTCTGCCTATCCACCCTCACCGTTTCCCCGCTTCTCCGGTTCGCCCGTGCTCCCCCGCTCCCCTGTCCCTTCACGTTTCACGCCTCACGCTTTCACGCTTCCCGTTTCACGCCTCATGTTTCACGTCATCCTGGTTCCATCCACCAGTTGCCGGAACACCCCCACGATCCGGGGATCCCACCACCCCCGCTGCACCTCGGACTCCAGGGTCGCCAGGGCCGCGCCCTGCGACAGGGCAGCGCGATATGGGCGGTCTGTGGTCAGGGCGTCGAAGACATCCACCACCTGGAGGATCCGGGCCGTCACGGGGATCGCCTCGCCCCGGAGCCCGTCCGGATAGCCCGACCCATCCTGCCGCTCGTGATGGGAGCGGATGATGGGCAGGACCGACTGGAGCGAGCGGAGCGGGCGGCAGATCTCCTCGCCGACCAGGGGGTGGCGGCGCACGATCTCGCGCTCCTCGGCCGTGAGGGGACCCCGCTTCAGCAGGATGGCGTCGGGGACGGCCACCTTCCCCAGGTCGTGCAGGTACGCCCCGCGCCGCAGCGCGGTCAGGTCCTCGTCGGGCAGGCCCAGCGCCCGGCCCAGGCCGACGGCGTAGTCGGTCCGGCGCTCGCAGTGCCCCTCGGTGTAGTGGTCCTTCGCCTCGATGCTCCGCCCCAGGGTGCAGAGCACCGCCTCGGCGTGTTCCAGCTCGTCAATGAACGCCTTCATGCGCAAGAGGGCGCGGATCCGGGCTCGGAGTTCCGCCTGGCTGAACGGCTTCCCCAAAAAGTCGTCCGCCCCCGCCTCGATGCCCGCGATCTTGTGCTCCTCCCCGATACCCGTAATGAGGACTACGGGGATCAGCCGCGTGGCCGGGTCCGACTTGAGTCGCCGGCAGAGGTCGAACCCGCTCAGGCCTGGCATGGTCACATCGGAGAGGACGAGGTCGGGCGGCCGGACGGCCACCGCCGCCAGGGCCGCCTCCGCATCGGGCACCGCCAGCGCCTCGTACCCGAGGTCCTGGACAAGACCGGTCAGCAGCTCCCGCGTGGACGGATCATCATCGGCGATGAGGATACGCGCAGGCCGGCCAGCGTGGAGCGGAGGCAAAGGGGCCCCGCGACTCAGGGGCCTATCGGGTGCGGGCGTCATGGTCTCCCCTCTCCCGTCCTGCAAAGCGTTCGGCAGTTCGAGCGTTTGGTTGTTCATCCAGGGCC
>JACQXP010000568.1 GCA_016208645.1 Candidatus Methylomirabilota bacterium
CATTCCCTCCATGGATCTCATCTTTCACCTCGCGGCCGCGGTGGGCGTGCGGAATATCCTCCAGGACCCCCTGGCAGCCATCAACACGAACGTGCGAGGGACCGAGGTGGTCCTGGGCCTTGCCTTCAAGTACTGGAAGCGGCTGGTGCTGGCTTCGACCTCGGAGATCTACGGGAAGGCGAGCCACGTCCCCTTCCGGGAGGACGACGACCGGGTCCTGGGATCCACCGCGGTGGCGCGCTGGTCCTATTCCATGTCCAAGGCCGTTGACGAGCACTTTGCCTTCGCCTACGCCGCCAAGGGTCTCCCCGTCTCCATCGTCCGCTACTTCAATTCATACGGCCCGCGCCTGGACGAACGGGGCTACGGCAGCGTGGTGGCCAACTTCATCCGGCAGGCCTTGCGGGGCGACCCGATCACGGTCCACGGGGATGGGAAACAGACCCGCTGTTTCACCTACATCGAGGACGCGGTGGCCGGCACCCTGTTGGCCGGCGAGGTCAAGGAGGCCCTCGGCGAGGCCTTCAATATCGGCAGTACCCGGGAGAGCAGCATCCTGGACCTGGCCAAGGCGATCAAGCGGCTGGCCCGCTCCAAGTCCCCCATCGAGTTCTTGACGTACGAAGCCTATTACGGGGAAGGGTTCGAGGACACCCGCCGTCGGGTGCCCTCGGTAGAGAAGGCGAAGCGTCTCCTGGGCTTCACGGCCAAAGTGGACATGGAGGCCGGTCTCAAGAAGACCATCGCGTGGTGCCGGGAGCATTTCGCGCACTGAACGCCGTGCATGGGCCGACGAGCGTACGAAGGTACCCCCGTACGAGTGTACGGGAAATGAACCCGAAGGGCGCTCCGAGGCGTACATTCGTACGCTCGTACTTTCGTACGGCTTGGAGGGATTGGCGGCATGAGCGATCCGTCAGACTTACTCGAAAAGATCCGGCGGAAGGACGTTAGCGTGGCCGTCATCGGCCTGGGCTATGTCGGGCTGCCGCTGGCGGTGGAATTTGCCCGGGCCGGCGTGCGGGTCCTGGGGATTGATGTGGACCCGCACCGCGTCCAGGCCATCAACCGGGGGGAGAGCTACATCCCGGACGTCCCGGGCGCGGACCTGGCGGCG
>JACQXP010000569.1 GCA_016208645.1 Candidatus Methylomirabilota bacterium
CCTGATTGATGGCGATGCGCCCCGTCGGGATATCGAAGGTATAGGCATCGGGCGGAAGGGTGTTTCGCGTTGGAGAGGGGGCGGCCCGGCGACTGGGTGCCCGCATCAGCTCGACCAGCCGGGCCGCGCAGTCCGGAGCGGATTTCTCGTGGCCGTAGGCTTCCACGGACGCCGGGAGGTCCGCGCAGAACTCCTGGATGATGGCCACCGCCTCCGCCTCGCCGTTCCCGCCCAGCCGGAGCACCGCCGGCACGTGGAGGCCCACCTCGCGAAACGCCTTGGCCAGTCCCCGCGCAGCGTGGAATTGCTCCTGGCTGGCGGCGCCGGACCCCGAGAGGAAGTAGCCGTCGATTCCGCGCTGGGCCAGGATGATCCGCGCGGCCCGGTACACCTTGGAGGCGGGGGGATTCCCGCTGGTGTCGCAGTAGTTGGCCGGGCGCAACCCCTGGCCCACCAGCGCATCCATGGACATCATGGCCCCGCCGCCCCCCGACCCGTGGAAACCCACCACCCCCTGGCCGGCCACGACCTGCATCTCCGTCTGGGCAAAGAAAAATGTGCCGCGAAAATCGGCCGACTCCACCGCGTGGGCCACGCGTTCCAGGGGCGTCGGGGGCCGGTCCATTTCCCGGGCCATCTCGATGCCCAGGTCCGGGTGGCGGAAGACCGCGTGGTCGTCAATGCTGACCCGGGCGTCCAGCGCCACGACCTCGCCGGAAAGGGTGACCGCCAGGGGATTGATCTCGGCGACGCGGGCCTCGCATGTCCTGGCCATGCGGCACAGGTTCGTCACGGCGGCGGCGACCCGGATCAACTCCCCGGCTTCGAAGCCGAGCTGCCGCAGGAGGTTCCGGATCGCGTACTCCTCCACCCTGTCCCGGACGGGAAGCGGGAGGGTGCCCATGCGCCCGCTGCGGGCCCGCTCCTCCACGCCGGTCCCGCCTTCCAGGCTGACCATGAGGACCGGGCATCGGTGCCGGTCGCTGATCGTCACCCCGGCGTACAGCTCCCGGGCGATTGTGACCTGCCGCTCCACCAGGACCAACTGCACCGGGAATCCCTTGAGCGGCTTCGCCAGGATCGCCGCCGCGGCTGCCTCCGCCTCTGCGGGAGTGGCCGCCCGGCGGACCCCGCCCGCCTCCGCCCGGCCGGTGACCCAAGCCTGCGCCTTGACCACGACCGGACCGTCCAACCGCTCCGCGGCCGCCCGCGCGGCGCCGGGCGAACTGGCGACCTCGCCGACAGGTGTGGTGAGCCCGTGGCGCTGCAGGAGTGCCTTGGCCTGATATTCGAAGAGCCGTGCCATCGCCGTCAGTTTCCCGAGCGCGCCGCCTGGAATCCCCGGAATGCCTGCTCCAGCTCTTCCTTCCCGGCCGACATCAGCCGGTCGAGCTCCTCCTCGAACGTACCCGCCTCGATCCCCTCCACCCGCATCGCCACGTCATGGGAGGCGGGCGTCAGATGCCGGCCGGCCAGTCGCCGAACGTACCGGAAGATGTTGAAGGGGGCGATATCGGCCGGGCAGCGGGCCGCGCAGAGGCCGCACAGGATGCAGTCGAAGGACTTGTCGGCGATCCGGAAGAAGTCGTTCCGGAAGGTCGCCGAGAGCAGGTCCATCACCGGGATGTCCTGGGGGCAGACCCGGGTGCAAGGGTTGCATCCGATGCATCGGAGGAGCTCCGGGTATGCATCACGCACCGTTTCGTAGGTGGCCGCGCGGTCCTCCAAGATATGGGGCGGACGGATGACCGGATAGGAGGGCATGGGCGAGATGTGCAGGCCATCC
>JACQXP010000553.1 GCA_016208645.1 Candidatus Methylomirabilota bacterium
CTCTCGGCTCTCCAGACTTCCTGACGATTTTCCTTGCCCGTTTCCCCACGGTCCGCTAGACAATTCCTACCGACCCATCCGAGATAGACCGAAACCAGACGCACCCGCGGCCGCCACCTCGTTGCCTCCGGGAGAGGCCGTCATGGGCGAACCAGCCCGCATCCGGTTCCTGAGACGGTTGATCGTGGGAGCGGCGTGCCTCCTGGCGCTTTCCCCCCTCCCCGCCCCGGCCCAGGTACCCGCACTACAACCCGCGGACCCCCAGGTCGTTCACTTCACTCCCCAGGGCACCGTCAAGCGCGTCCGCCAGGTGACCGCCCGGTTCTCCGAGGCGATGGTCCCCCTGGGCGACCCCCGCGGCGCCGGCGACCCCTTCGAGATCACCTGCCCCGAGCCGGGAACGGCCCGCTGGGTGGACAGTCGCAACTGGGCCTATGACTTCGCCCGCGATCTTCCGGCCGGGGTCCAATGCACGTTCCGGATCAGCCCGGGTCTCACGAGCCTGGCGGGGAAGGCAATCGCCGGTCAGCAGGTCTTTGCCTTCTCCACGGGGGGACCGGCCATCCGCTCCTCCGTCCCCGGCGAGGGCAACGAGTGGATTGACGAGGAGCAGGCGTTCCTCCTGCGCCTGGACGCCGAGCCGACCGAGGCGTCCGTCCTCCAGCACGTCTCGTTCTCCGTGGAAGGCGTCCCGGAGCGGGTTGGCATCCGCCTGATCACCGGGAAGGAGCGGGAAGAGATCCTCAAGACGCGCTACCAGGGACCCGCCGCCGAGCCCATCGTGATCCTCCAGGCCACGCGGCGCTTCCCCAACGGGGCCAGAGTGAACCTCGTCTGGGGGAAGGGGGTGACGTCCCAGAGCGGCGTGTCCACCGACCAGGACCAAGTCCTCCCCTTCAAGACCCGCGGGCCGTTCACGGCGACCTTCTCCTGCGAGCGGGAGAATCGCCAGGCCGGCTGCATTCCCGTGACCCACATGACGGTCCAGTTCTCCGCGCCGGTGTGCTGGGACCAGGCGCAGCGGGTCGCCCTGGTCGGCCCCGGCGGGCGACGGTGGAAGCCAGAGGCGGCGAAACCGC
>JACQXP010000554.1 GCA_016208645.1 Candidatus Methylomirabilota bacterium
GCCTTCTTGAAGGCGTCCTTGTTGTACCAGGTGACGGGCGTCGAGCTGTTGAAGGGCATGGACACCAGCCGGCCGTCCGTCGTGCTGTAGTAGCCGCGTACGCCGCCGACGTAGTTCTTGGGGTCAATGGACACCCCGGTCTCCTTCGCCAGCTCGTACACCGGCTTGATGGCAGTGCGGGCCGCCATCATGGTGGCCGTGCCCACCTCGAACATCTGCACGATGTGGGGCGCGTTGCCGGCGCGGAAGGCGGCGATGGCGCCCATCATCGTCTCGGGGTATTGCCCCTTGAAGGTGGCGTTCACCTGGTACTTCGTCTGCGAGGCGTTGAAGTCGGCTGCGACCTTCTCCAGGATGCCGCCCAGCGGCTGGCCGAGACCGTGCCAGAACTCGACCTGCACGCGCTGCTGCGCCTCGGCCGAGGCCAGGCCCGAGGCGACCAGGAAACTGATACCCGCCGCGAGCAGTCGCTTCGAACGGAACATGCCTTTCATGTCTGCCTCCTCCTCTCCGGAAGTTATGGCCTGCGTTACCGGGAGTCCCTCAGCAGATTCAGGAGCCGATCCGGATAATCCGTGGCGATTCCATCCCCCGCCAAGGTGCCGATCCCCAGGCCCATCAGCCGCCGCATCTCCGCTCCTTCGTTCACGGTCCAGGGAACGATCGGAATGCCCGCCTGGTGGAGCGCCGCCACCGCCTCGGCCGTGACGTGGCGGAAGCTGGGTGAATAATAGTCCGCCTGATACTGCCGGACCAGGGCCACGGGGTCCGGCGGGGCCTGGCGCCCACCCGCCAGCAGGCCGGTCCGGATCCGTGGCTCCAGGGCCTTCACCTTGCTGAGGGACGGGTGGTGAAACGAGATGACATTGACCCGCAGGACGAAGCCGGTCTCGCGCACGATCTCCAGGACCCGCTGCTCGAAGTCCTCGGGCTTCCCCGGACGGTCCGGATGGTACTTCAGCTCCAGATCCATCCGGATGCGCGTGTTCCCGGCCGCCTTGACGAGCGCGATGACTTCCCGCAGGGTCGGGACCCGCTCCCCCTGGAAGCCCGGGGCGAATTTGGCCCCGGCATCCCACCCCTTCAGTTCCTCCAGGGTGAGGTCGGCGACGTTGCCCTGGCCGTCCGCGGTCCGCTCCAGCGTCTCATCGTGGATCACCACGACTTCCCCGTCCCGCGTGACGTGGAGGTCCATCTCCAGCGCGTCGGCGCCCAGTGCCATACCGTTTCGGAACGCGGCCAGCGTGTTCTCGGGGGCCAGGCCGGCCCCGCCGCGGTGCGCGTGAACCTCAAGAGGTCGCGGTGTCCTTTCCGTCGCGGTTGCGGCCACACCTATCCCCTGGCTACCCAGCACTCCCATGATGCAGAAAGAGATTCCGATGACGCCCAGGCAAGCCGGGCGGAGGGAAGGGGACCGCATGCCCGGCACTATAGCACAGGCCCGCGCCCTCCGCCCCCGAAAACCCGCTACCGCTTGATCACCGCCTCCACCTGCTTCTGCACCGTGGCCATGGCCTCCTTGGGGCTCACCTTGCCGTCCACGGCGTCGTCCAGTTGCTTCTTCAGGATCTCCCGGATCTTCTGGAAGTTGGGCGCCATCATCTTCCCGGCCGCGTACTGCAACTGATCCCGGGCCACCAGGTAGCGGGAATCCTTGGCCAGGAACTCCTTCATGGCCGGAACCTCATAGGCGGACTTCCGGGTGGCCACGTAGCCCGAGGCCAGGCTCCATTGCGCGGCGTTCTCGCTGGAGGTCATCCACTCGATGAACTTCCAGGCGGCATCCTGCCGCTCCTTGGGGATCTTGCGGGAGATGGCCAGGTTCCCGCCGCCCACCTCGGCGCCGAAGGTCTTGTTCTTGGGCATGAAGGCCACGCCGAAGTCGAACTTGGCCGAGGTGCGCAGGAAGGTCAGGATCCCGGTGGAGTGATACAGCATGGCCGTGCGCTGGGCCACGAAATCGGGCGGGGTCGAGCCCCAGGTGGAATGGGGCGGCCCCACCTTCTCCTTGTGCATCAGGTCCACCCAGTAGTCCAGCGCCCCCACCGCTTCCTTGGAATCGAAGTTGGCCTTGGTCCCCTCGGGGTTGATCAGCCAGCCGCCGTTCTGGCGGACGAAGGCCTCGAACAGCCAGTCGTTCCACCCCCCCGAGACCGTCACCCCCCACTGCTTCACCTCGTTCCCCTCGCGCACGGTGAGCTTCTTTGCCGTCTCCCTCAACTCGGCCCAGGTCTGGGGGGGCCGCTGGGGGTCCAGGCCGGCTTTCTTGAACAGCTCCTTGTTCCAGTAGAAGACCGGCGTGCTCCGCTGGAACGGGATCCACCAGATCTTTCCCTTGACCACGCTGTTCTCGCGGAAGGGCGGGAAGAAGTCGTCCCAGTACTTGCCCCCCTCCGCCTTCTTCACGTAGTCGTCCAGAGGGATGACGGCGTTCATGGCCAGCAGCGTGGGCAACTCCGAGATCTCCACGATGAAGATGTCGGGCGGGTTCCCCGCCATCACCGCCGTCTGGACCTTCTGGAGCGTGGGATCGTAGTCGCCGGAGTAGACCGGCACGACCTCGATCCCGGGATTCTCCTTGTTGAACTTGTCGGTCATCTCGCCGATGACCTTGGCCAACGGGCCGGCCACCCCCACCGGGTAATAGAAGGTGAGCCGGATCAGCTTGCTGGCCGCGTCCGCCGGGCCCACCGCCAGGGCCACGGCCGCCACCAGCACCAGCGCTCCCACCACCCATCGCCGTCGCATGTCACGCCTCCTCTCTCGATGAACGCGCCATCGCCTTACCGCACCAGGTCACTCCGTTTCGGCCTGTGAGGCTCCACCACAGCGGCGAATGACCAATGACCAATTGCCAATGACCAATGGATGGCCGATGAGGTATGACGTGAGCACCCATTGGGATTTGGTCATTGGTTCATTGGTCATTTCCTCTTCATCCTTTCAGTCCCGAGAACATGAAGCTCTCGATGAACTTGCGCTGGAACACCAGGAAGATGACCAGCAGCGGCGCCGTGACGAAGGCCGTGGCCGCCATGAGCAACGTCCAGTCGGCGCCGCTTTCCTGCTGGACGAACATCCCCAGTCCGATGGTCAAGGTCCGGACGTCCGGCGTGTCGGTCACGATCAGCGGCCAGAGGTAGTCGTTCCAATGACTCACCAGGCTGATCAGGCCAAAAGCCACCAGGGTCGGCTTGGCCAGGGGGATCAGCACGTGCCACAGGAACCGCAGGCCGCTGCAGCCGTCAATGACCGCCGCGTCCTCCAGGTCCCGTGGGATCTGCTTGAACGCCTGTCGCAGCAGGAACGTCCCGTACCCGCTGGCGAAGAAGGGCAGCATCATGGCCACCCGGGTGTTGAGCAGGTCCAGGTTCCGCAGGGTGAGGAAGTTGGGAAGGAACGTGGCGTGGATCGGGATCATCATCTGGATGAGGAACAGGAGGAAGAGGAGGTCCGCCCCCCGGAACTTCCGCCGCGCGAAGACGTAGGCTGCCAGCGTGATCGTCAGGAGCTGCGCCGCCAGGATCCCCGACACCACGAGGACGGTGTTCACCAGAAAGATCCCGAAGGGGGCTCGGTCAAAGACCTCGGCGTAGTTACCGAAATTGATGGGCCATGGGATCCACTTGGGCGTGGGGGTGAACACCTCCGTCCGGAGTTTCAGCGACGTGGAGAGCAGCCACAGGTACGGGGTCACCGTCACCAGGGCGAAGAATCCCAGGGTCAGGTGCGTGGTCAGGTGGTCCAGGCGGAAGCGCCGGTTCCAGATGCGCACCTGCTCCGAAATCGTCATACTACACCCCCGGCCATCTCAATTGAAAACTGACAACCGA
>JACQXP010000581.1 GCA_016208645.1 Candidatus Methylomirabilota bacterium
CAACCTCTCGGAGACGGCGTTTTTGGTGGACCGCGGCGAGCACTACGAGCTGCGGTGGTTCACGCCAGCGGTCGAGGTGGACCTCTGCGGCCATGCAACCCTGGCCAGCGCGCACGTCCTGTGGGAAGCGGGATACCTCAACCCAGATGAGCGGGCGCGCTTCTCGACGCGCAGCGGGCTCCTGACAGCGGAGCGCAAGGGCGAGTGGATCGAGCTGGATTTCCCGGCCGAACGGGAAGAGCGAGTGACGGCTCCAGCCAACCTGGGCCGGGCATTGGGGGACACGCCGAAGTACGTGGGCAAGAACCGATTCGATTACCTCGTGGAAGTTGACTCAGAGGAGACCGTGCGGAGCCTGAAGCCGGACCTCGCTCTTCTGGGGGAAATTCCGGCCCGGGGATTCATGGTGACCAGCCGTGCCAGCACCCAAGGATTCGATTTCGTCTCCCGATTCTTCGCGCCGCGGGCGGGAATCAACGAAGACCCGGTCACCGGCTCCGCCCACTGCTGTCTCGGGCCCTTCTGGAGCACGCGCCTGAAGAAGAATGAGTGCGTGGCCCACCAGGCCTCTGCCCGTGGGGGCGTCGTGCGCGTCCGCCTGAGCGGGAATCGGGTGTACCTGGGCGGCCAGGCCGTCACCGTCCTTCGTGGGGAACTCACCTGACGTCCAGCCTGCACGGCGAGAGCCGACGGGTCCGCTTTTCCTCGGGAAGAGTCACGCAAGGTCCCTCCGCGCCGGCTCGGCCAATCCCAGCTTGACAATACTGCCCGGACTGCTACGGTCCGGCCAGGTAGTGGCCTTCGTATGGCTCTGGGAGAGACAGGTACCTGGCTGGCATCAAGAGATGCGTGATCGCAGGATCAAGGCCTGCGGATCTTGCCATGGCCTGGAGGACGAGAGAAGACGCGTCAGATAAGTTCGGAGGGAGCGATGATCCGACGATTGGTGGCGGCCCTTTCCTTGGCTTTTCTTTTCCTGTCTTCGAGCTGCACCCTCTTCTTGGTGGGTGCGGCCGGGACGGGCGGTTACCTCATCAGGAAGGGCGAGGAAAGTGGGGGCTCCGGCAAGAAGGGGAGCGCTGAATCCCAGGACAAGTCTTCGCCGAAGAAGTCGGGCGGAGAGAAGGGGGGATCCTCTTCCGAATCGTCCGGGGGGGTTGCACCATGAGAAGGCTCATCTTTGGAGTCGTCGGGCTCATGCTGGCCATCACCTTCGGCGGCTGTGCAACCCTTCGGGGGATGGCAGAGGATCTTCAGAACCTCGGGAAGGGCCTGAAGGAGTCGGTCTCGAAATAGCCCCCTCCTCGACCACGCCGGACGTTTTCCACACCAGCACCGCATGAGCGACGGTGCGCCGGGCTCATTCCGAACAGTGGAGTTCAACGGCAAAGCACCTGCCCGCCGCCCGCCTGCTCCGCGACAGCGGGCAGGCTCCGCTCTGCCTGCCCGCGCTGACTCGGCAGGCGGGGCAGGCGGGTCCCGAGCGCAGGCTCACTCGATCAGCGTCTGGCTCTGCTCGTGCATGTACTGCTGCACGTAGTAGGGACCGCCGCCGGACTTCCCCGTGGAGCCGGACCCCTTCCAGCCCCCGAAGGGCTGATACCCCGGCCAGGCGCCGGTGGTCGCCCCCTGGGGCCGATTCGCATAGGCCACACCCGCCTGGATGTGCTCGAAGAACCAGGCAGCCTCCTTCTTCGGCCCGTAGAATCCGGCCGTGAGGCCGTAGTCCACGTCGTTGGCCCGCCGCAGCGCCTCGTCCAGTGATTCCACCGCGGTGATCATGGCGATGCGCAGGAACATCTCCTGCTTCCAGAGGCGGTGATCCGGCGGGACGCCGTCCACCAGCGTC
>JACQXP010000582.1 GCA_016208645.1 Candidatus Methylomirabilota bacterium
CGGAAGCGCCAGCTCGCGGGCAGTCTCAGTGGCGGCGAGCAACAGATGGTGGCCATCGGCCGGGCCCTGATGACCACGCCCAAGCTGATCCTGCTGGATGAGCCTTCCCTGGGGCTCTCCCCGAAGTTCGTCACCCTGATCTTCGAGAAGCTCCAGGAAATGCAGCAGGCCGGCTATACCATGATGGTGGTGGAGCAGAATGCCGCCAAGGCCCTGTCGGTGGCGGACCGGGGCTATGTCCTCGAACTTGGCCAGAATCGCTTCGAGGGGACCGGCCAGGCTCTCCTGGACGATCCCGAGGTCAAGCGCCTGTACCTGGGCGGCTAGAACCCGCCAGGTGGTCTACCCACGGGGCGTGCCGCCCTGCAGAGGGGGTTTACCCGGCCACGGGCTTGACCTTTTGCGGGGCCTACGGGACAATCTCCGATTGAAGGTGGCCAGACGAAAGGCTGGTCGGAGCGGCGCAGAGGCGACGAGATGAGTATCTCGGCAGAGAAGCAGCGGGAACTCTTGCGGACCATGATTCGCATCCGGGCCTTCGAGGGACGGGTGCGGGACCTCTTCGCGGCCGGGCGCCTCCCTGGCTTCGTCCACCTCAGCATCGGGCAGGAGGGGGTGGCCGCGGGCGCGTGTTCGGCGTTGCGATCTGACGACTACGTGCTGAGCACGCACCGGGGCCACGGCCACATGGTGGCCAAGGGCGCGGATACGGCCCGGATGATGGCTGAACTTTTCGCGAAGCGCACCGGCTCGTGCAAGGGCAAGGGCGGCTCCATGCATATCGCGGACGCCTCGGTGGGCGTCCTGGGCGCGAACGGCGTCGTGGCCGGGGGCCTGAGCATCGCGGCCGGCGTGGGCCTGTCCATCAAGCAGCGGCGCAGCGGCCAGGTCTGCCTCTGCTTCTTCGGAGACGGGGCCGCCAACCGGGGCCCGTTCCACGAGGCCCTGAACCTTGCCGTCATCTGGAAGCTTCCCGTCGTCTTCCTGTGCGAGAACAACGGCTGGGCCTCCAGCACGGCGCACCGGTACGCCTGCGCCGTCCCCGATGTGGCGGTCCGGGCGGCGGGCTACGGCCTGCTGGGCGTGATCGTGGACGGGATGGATGCGCTGGCGGTCCACGGGGCCGTGGGCGAGGCCGTGGAACGGGCGCGGGCGGGAGGTGGGCCGGCCTTTATCGAGGCCAAGGTCGTCCGGTGGCAGGGCCACTATGAGGGCGACCCGCAGGGCTACCGGGATCGGGCCGAGATCGCCGACGGCAAGGCGCGGGATCCCATCGAGCGACTCGGAACGAAGCTGGCGGGGGAGGGCGCACTCGGGACAGAACAGATCGTGGAGATGCACCGGGCGGCCCAGGAGGAAATGGACCGGGCCGTGGCCTTCGGCGAGGGGAGCCCGCTGCCTGCCCCGGAGGAGGCGCTCGAAGACCTCTTTGCGAGCACGTGAAACGTGAAGCGTGAAACGTGAAGCGTGAGGGGGAGCAGAGGTGCAGCCCCCCTCCCCATCCCCCGCGGCGGGGGGAGGGGAAGGGTGGGGGAAGGAGGGGGGCGGAGGACGACAGGCGACGGGGAGAAGGGGTGAACGGGGGTCAAGGAGCAGAAGGCCGAAGGCGGAAGGCAGA
>JACQXP010000583.1 GCA_016208645.1 Candidatus Methylomirabilota bacterium
CCTGATCGTCGTCGTCTCCAAGGCCCTGCGGGACCAGCTCGTGGCCCGCGGAGTCCCCCCGGAGCGCGTCCTGGTCAACCCGAACGCCGTGGATCCCGCGCGCTACCATCCGGGGATGGACGGGGAACCCGTCCGCCGCCGCCTGGGCCTCGCGGGACGGCTCGTGATCGGATTCATCGGCACGTTCGGCCCCTGGCATGGCGCCGAGGTGCTGGCCCGAGCGGTCCGGCCCGTCACGGCGCAGTTGCCGGAGGCCCACTTCCTCTTCATCGGAAGCGGGAGCGGGATGCCCGCGGTGCAGGCGATCATCGCCGGGGACAGCGTCGGGGCCCGGGTCACCTTCGCGGGCCTGGTCCCTCAAGAGGAGGCGCCGGCCTACCTGGCGGCCTGCGACATCCTGGTCTCCCCCCATGTCGGGAACCCAGACGGGACGCCCTTCTTCGGGTCCCCGACCAAGCTGTTCGAGTACATGGCCATGGGCAAGGGGATCGTGGCGAGCGACCTGGACCAGATCGGGGAGGTCCTCTCGCACGGGAAGACGGCCTGGCTGGTCCGGCCGGGCGACCCCGAGGATCTGGCCGAGGGGATCCTCGCGCTGGCGCGGGATCCGGATCTGCGCCGGGCCCTGGGCGAGGCGGCCCGGGACGAGGTCGTGGCGAAGCACACCTGGACGGCGCACGTGGAGCGCCTCCTGGCGAAGATGATCGAGCTGCAACTCCTGGACCCCCAGGTTCTGGAACCGGTACGGGCCGGGTAGGGACGGGGCATGTGCGGGATCGTGGGCGTCTATAATTACGGCAACCCGGGCCTTCCCCTCCAGGCCGGGACGATCGCTGGGATGCGCGACACGATGGAGCACCGGGGGCCCGACGATGCCGGGGTCTTCGTGTCGCCGGACGGGAAGCTGGGATTGGGACACCGGCGCCTGAGCATCCTGGACCTGTCCTCCCTCGGCCACCAGCCCATGGCCACGGCCGACGGCCGCTACTGGATCGTCTACAACGGGGAGGTGTACAACTTCCGCGAGCTGCGGGCGGAGCTCGAACCGAAGGGGTACATCTTCCGGAGCGCGTCGGACACGGAAGTCCTACTGGCCCTCTTCACCGAATACGGCCCCAAGATGCTGCACCGGCTCCGCGGCATGTTCGCCATGGCCATCTGGGACGCCCGGGAGGAGCGGCTCTGGCTGGCCCGGGACCGGATCGGCATCAAGCCCCTCTATTACACCTGCCGGGACGGGCGGTTCCTGTTCGCCTCGGAGATCAAGGCCATCCTGGGCTTCCCCGGCATCCCCCGGTCCGTGCACCTGCCCGGCCTCCATCACTTCCTCTCCTTCCTGACCACGCCCGCCCCGCTCACCCTGTTCGAGGGGATTCAGAAGCTGCCCGCGGGCCATACCCTGACCGTGCAGCGGGACGGAAGCGTGACGCTGGAGGAATGGTGGGACGTGTTCGACGGCGTGCAGCCCCGCCTCGGCGGGAACGAGGCGGCCATGGCGGAGCGGGTCCTGCACCTGCTCCGGGAATCCATCCGGTACCGGATGGTGAGCGACGTGCCCTTCGGCGTGTTCCTCTCGGGCGGGATCGATTCCAGCACGAACGTGGCCCTGATGGCGGAATTGATGGACCGGCCGGTGGAGACCTTCTCCATCGGGTTCACCGGTGAGGAGCGGTACAACGAGTTCCCCTACGCCCGGCAGATCGCCGAGCGCTTCCGCACCAACCATCACGAGGTGCAGATCGGGGTGAACGACCTGATCGACTTTCTCCCACAGTTGATCCATCACCAGGACGAGCCGATCGCGGACCCGGTCTGCGTCCCGGTCTACTTTGTCGCCAGGCTCGCCAAGGAGCATGGGGTCACCGTCTGCCAGGTGGGCGAGGGGAGCGACGAACTGTTCTGCGGCTATCCGCTCTGGGGCTGGTTCCTCAGGTCGGCACGGTGGAACCGGGGCTTTGCGCCCCTCCCGCGGCCCGTACGGCGGTGGGCCCCCGCGTTGCTCCGAACCGCGGGCAAGCACCACGGCCTGCCCTACGAGTGCCTGCGCCGCGCAGCCGAGGGGGACACCCTGTTCTGGAGCGGCGCCGAGGCCTTCTACGAGAGCCAGAAGGCGGAGCTCTTGACGCCCTGGGTGCGGGAGCGGCTGGGGGGCCTCTCCTCCTACGAGGTGGTGGCCGCCCACCGCCAGCGATTCCTGGAGCGGTCCCCCCTCCCCGATTTCCTGACCTGGATGGGCTACATCGACCTGAAGCTGCGCCTGCCCGAACTCCTGCTGATGCGGGTGGACAAGATGACCATGGCCACCGCCGTGGAGGCCCGGGTCCCGTTCCTGGACCACGAG
>JACQXP010000577.1 GCA_016208645.1 Candidatus Methylomirabilota bacterium
CCAAGGCCGCCGCCCCGATGCGCCGACTGCCTCGCGCCGGCGCCGTCCGCGGCCAACCTGCCGTGAGCCGCCGGGCTCGGAGATATGGAGCCGCGCCGGTATATGCAGACTGCCGGCCGAAAACTCTGTTCCTGCGATCTTCGCTCCCGCCCGTTCACCATTCGATATTCCTCGTTCGACATTCGATATTCGTACGAGTTCGACAATTTCGAATGTCGAACATCCGAATCGCGAATCTCGAACCGGAAGTCTCCCGTACTTGCTCCCTCTGGCGCTTACCATTCGACATTCGTCGGTTCGACATTCGATATTCGCTTGTCCGCCGAAGCTCAGGGGGAGGCGGGATGGGCCGGGGCCACAGGCTCGGATTCCTCCACGCGCTCCACGCTCCGGTAGATCATGATGGGCCCCATGGGCTCCGCCTGGCGTGCCGTGGCCAAGCGGCGGCGCAGCAGCTCCAGGAGCGCCAGGAAGGTGACGATGATCTCCACCCGCCGGGTGCTGCCCGCAAACAGGCTGGTAAACTCGAGGGGACTCTCCGCCGCCAGGCGATCCAGCAGGTGGACGATGCGCTGCCCGACATTCAGCTCCTCCGGGGTGATCTCCAGCGGCGTCGGGACGTCTGCCCGTCGGAGGACGTCCCGGAAGGCCCGCATCAGCTCGAAGAGCGAGACGGACAACGGCCCCTCGACCGTGAGCTCGATGGCCGGGGCCCCCCGCCGGTGGAGCATACCCTGTTCCGTCTCCAGCACGCCCAGCGTCTGGGCGGCCTCCTTGAACTTCTTGTATTCCAGCAGCCGGTCCACCAGCTCGGCCCGGGGGTCCTCTTCTTCGGCCTCCTCGCCCTCGGCCGCCTCCTCCGGCGGCAGGAGCATCTTGGACTTGATGTGGATCAGGGTCGCCGCCATGAGCAGGAACTCCCCCGCCACGCCCAGGTCCAGCTCCTGCATCAGCGACAGGTAGCGGAGATACTCGTCGGTGATCGTGGCCATGGGGATGTCCAGGATGTCGAGCTGGTGCTCCCGGATGAGGTGCAGGAGTAGATCCAGCGGCCCCTCGAACATCTCCAGCTTGACCTGGTAGGTCATGGCCCCTCCGCCACTACAAGGATCGCGTGGCGAATCCGCTCCCATCGCTTCGGCCCGATGCCCGGGACGCGGAGCAGATCCTCCGCCCGCTGGAACGGCCCCTGCGCCTCCCGGTCCGCCACGATCCGCGCTGCCAGGGTCGGTCCGATGCCCGGAAGCCCCTGGAGGGCCTCCGCATCCGCGGCGTTGGGGTCGAGCGGGAGGACTAGGAGCGGCTTGGCAGGAACTCCGCCCGGCGTCCCCCGGCGTCCGGGGGCTGGGGCACCCGCAGGGGCAGCAGGCCGGGTGCCCGTCGTCGCCTGGCGCGGCGCGATCCGGCCGCCTGCCTCCGCCTCGGGCGCCGGGGGGAAGCCCGGCCCGCTGGGACCGAGCTGGTGGAGCGTCGTCCCCCCGGCCAGGGCCGCGGCCAGGAGCAGGACGGCCAATCCGTGGACATCCCCTCGGCTCGCCGGCCGGATCGGCTGCCCCGGGCCCGGCGCCTGGCTCATTTCGCCTCTTCGGCCATGGGCTGTCCTCCGAGACCGAATGCCTCGTGGAGCACGCGCACCGCCAGCTCCGCATACTTCGCCTCGATCACGCAAGAGACCTTGATCTCGGATGTGCTGATCATCATGATGTTGATCTTCTCTTTCCCCAGGACCTCGAACATCCGGGCCGCCACCCCCGAGTGGGTCCGCATGCCCACGCCCACGATGGAGACCTTGGCGATCTTGTCGTCCCCGATCACCTTGTCCGCCCCCATCTCTTTGGCCACGGCCTTCACGATCTCCATGGCCTTGGCGTAGTCCGCCTTGGGGACGGTGAACGAGATGTCCGTAAATTCATCCTGGCTGATGTTCTGGACGATCATGTCCACCACGATGTTGGCCTCGGCCACGCGCCCGAACAGCGCCGCCGCGATCCCCGGACGGTCCGACACCCGGGTCACGGTGATCTTGGCCTCCTGCTTGTTGTAGGCGATGCCCGAGACCACCACTTTCTCCATAGCCGCATCCTCCTTCACCACCATCGTCCCGGGATTGTAATTGAAACTGGAGCGCACGTGGATCGGCACCCCGTAGTTCTTGGCATATTCCACCGACCGGGTCTGCAGGACCTTGGCGCCCAGACTGGCCATCTCCAGCATCTCGTCGTAGGAGATGCGATCCAGCTTGCGGGCCTCTGGCACGATGTTGGGATCCGTGGTGTAGACCCCGTCCACGTCGGTATAGATCTCGCACACGTCGGCCGACACCGCCGCCGCCATGGCCACGGCGGTGAGGTCCGAGCCGCCCCGGCCCAGCGTGGTGATCTCGTCCTCGGCACTGACTCCCTGGAAGCCCGCCACGATGGCGATCTCACCATCCGCCACGGCCTGCCGGACCCGCTCGGCGTCGATGCTGAGGATCCGGGCCTTGGTGTGCGCGTCATCCGTCTGGATGCGCACCTGGCTTCCAGTGAAGCTCCGGGCACAATGACCCAGCCCCTGGATGGCCAGGGACAAGAGACCAATGCTGACCTGCTCGCCCGTCGCCAGGATCACATCCAGCTCGCGCTCGTCCGGCCGGTCGACCACCTTGTGGGCCAATCCAATCAGGCGATCCGTCTCGCCGGCCATGGCCGAGACGACGACCACCACGTCGTGGCCGGCCGCGCGCGCCTCGGTGACCCGCCGGGCCACGTTCTTGATGCGATCCACGTCGCCGACCGACGTTCCGCCGTACTTCTGGACGATCAGGGCCATCGCACTCCCTCTGTCAACTGGTCAACTGGTCGAATGGTCAATCGGTCACGGCAGTCACCGACTGAAGAATCGACCATTCGACTACTTGACTGTTTGACTCTCCGACGCCCGAACCTTCTGGCCGATCTTCCCTTCCGTTCCCTTCCACAGGCGGGCGATGTTCTCCCGGTGCCGCAGGAGCACGACCAGGCAGAGCGTCCCGCTCAGGCCCAGCATGGCGGGCCGGCCGTCCACGAGCCAGGCGAGGACCGGCATGGCTACCGAGGCGACCAGGGCCGCCAGGGACGAGTATCGCCAGGCGGCCGCCACGAGCAGCCAGAGCAGCAGGAGCAGCGCGCCCACCGCCGGCATGGCCGCCAGGACCACGCCCAGCGTCGTCGCCACCCCCTTGCCGCCGCGAAATCCCCCGAACATCGGAAACAGGTGCCCGGCCACCGCCGCCAGGGCGATCAGCGCCAGCACCGCCGGGGAAACCTCGAGCCA
>JACQXP010000578.1 GCA_016208645.1 Candidatus Methylomirabilota bacterium
GAAGGACAGGTAGAGGGCCTGGAGTGACGGCAGGATCAGAAAAATCGCCACGATGGCGATGGAGGGGAGGACCAGCGCGTACGGGAGAGTACGATTCGGAAATCTCCCCTCCATCGCCACGGATTCTGTACCCCTATTTCTGAAGCCGGTTGTACTCTTCGAGGACCTTGTTGACCTCCTGCGTCGCCTCGTCCAACGCCGCCTGCGGGCTCAACTTGCCGCTGAAGGTCTTCTCCAGGGCGCTGTCCGTGAGGTTCCGGATCTGGACGAAGTTGCCCAGGAGAACCCCCCGGGTGGCCGGCGTGTCCGGTCCTGCCTGGATTTGCTTGAAGGCCGTCTCGTGGTTCGGATTCTTCTTGAACCAGCCCTCATCCCGCAGGAGTTTTTCCGAGGCGTGGGTCGCGGGGAAGTATCCCGTGTCCTGGTGCCACTTGGCTGATTGCTCGGGCTGCCCGATGTACTTGAAGAACTTGGCGATGGCGTCCAACTCCTGGGGTGAGCGTCCCTTGCCCTTCAGCACCCAGAGCGACGCTCCCCCGATGACGGACTTCCCCTGCGGCTTGCCCTCCAGATGGGGGAGGAAGCCAGTCCCGACGGGGAACTTGGCCGCCTTTTCGATCGTCGTGACCTGCGAAGTGGACTGCAGCAACATGGCCACCTCGCCGGACAGGAAGGCCTTGTTCGGGGCGTACTCGCGGCCGCCGTACATGAGCAGCTTCTCGTCCGCCCATTTCTTCCAGCGGGTCAGTACCTCCACGCCAAATGGCCCATTGAACAAGATCTGGGTGGCCCGGCCCTTGCGCCCGTTCTCGTTGTTGGCGTAGAGCTGGTTGTGGTAGGCGAAGGCCTGCTCGAACATCCAGGCGGGCCAGCCGAATGTGATGACGCCCCGAGCGGCACCGCTGGCCAGGATCTTCCTGCCCATTTCCTCCACGTCCTTGTACGTGGCCGGGGGTTTCTCGGGATCCAGCCCGGCCTTCTTGAAGGCGTCCTTGTTGTAGTACAGGATCGCCGTCGAGGAGTTAAAGGGCATGGAGCTGAGCTTCCCACCGACCGTGTAATAGTTCATGATCGGCGCGAAGTAGTCCTCCCACTTGATCTCGCCTGGCTTGACCACCTCGGTCACCGGGATGAAGGCGCCGCTGTCCAGCATGGTCTGGGTCCCCACCTCGTACACCTGGAGGATGTGGGGAGGGTCACCCGCCCGGATGGCCGCGATGCCCTTGGTCACCGTTTCAGCGTAGCTACCCGAGAACAAGGGCTCGATCACATAGTCAGGGTGGAGCTTGTTGAAGCCTGCCGAAATCTCCTTGGTGATCGCATCGTAGCGCGCACCTCCCATGGCGTGCCACAGCTTGATCTTGACCTGGGCCGCCGCCGGCCCCGCGGCCATGAGGATCGCCACCAGCACTGCCCCGAGCAGCTTCCACCGTCCGCTCATCGTGTCCCTCCTTCCAGGGCCCGCACCCGGGCCCGACCACGGCTCCCTACAGACGCAAAACCCCAGCGAAGGACGGCCCGCACCCTCCGTCTTTCGCCGGGGCTTTCTCCAGGTCTCTGCCCTCCGCGATCCCGACGGTTGATACCGCGTCAACTGCCCGCTAGTCTATGTTGAAGGCCGTGAGAGTGTCAAGCCTTCCCTGCATCACCGGATTGCCTGGAAACCGGCAGGGGGGCCCGCTCACCCTCCCACGTCTCTGTCGCCGTCGCTGCATTTCAATCCGAAATCGTCCCGCCTGAGCTCGACGTAGGCCGGAATCCGAAATCTACTCCGTGGCACTTCAATCCGCAATCCGCATTCCGCAATCTTCTGTGTCACTCCATTCGCATGTGTACTGCAATCCGAAATCCGCAATCTATAGGGTGGCCCACCCCGCCGCCCGCGCCACCGCGCGACGCCAGCCCGCGTACCGGTGCCCTCGTTCCGCCTCATCCATCTCGGGGAGGAACCGCCGGTCCGCGGCCCAGTTCGCCGCGATTTCCTCCCGGCTGGCCCAGTACCCAACGGCCAGGCCGGCCAGGTAGGCGGCACCCAGCGCCGTCGTCTCCTTGACCACGGGCCGAACCACCGGTGCCCCCAGGATGTCGGCCTGGAACTGCATGAGCAGGTTGTTGGCCGTGGCCCCCCCGTCCACCCGGAGTTCCGCGAGGGCGAGGCGCGCGTCGAACGTGGCCGCCTCCAGCACCTCGCGCGTCTGGTAGGCGATGGCCTCCAGGGCGGCGCGGACCAGGTGCGCCCGGGTGGTGCCCCGGGTAAGCCCCAGGATCGCCCCGCGCGCGTACATGTCCCAGTGCGGCGCCCCCAGCCCCACAAAGGCCGGCACGAAATAGACGCCCCCCGTATCCGGGACGGAGGCGGCCACCGGCTCCGACTCGGCGGAGTCGGCGATGATCTGCAGGCCGTCGCGGAGCCACTGGATGGCCGCCCCGGTGATGAAGATGCTCCCCTCCAGGGCGTACTCGGCCCGCCCCTCCGTCGGGCTGGCGGCGACGGTGGTGAGCAGGCCGGTCTGCGACATTACGGGTCGGTCCCCGGTGTGGACCAGGAGGAAGCAGCCGGTGCCGTAGGTGTTCTTGGCCGTTCCGGGCTGGAAGCACGCCTGGCCGAACAGCGAGGCCTGCTGGTCCCCGGCGATCCCGGTGATGGGGACCTCCGCGCCCAGCAGGTCGCCCGCCGTTCGGCCAAAGGGGTGGCTGGACGGCCGCACCTCCGGGAGCATCCGCGCCGGCACGCCCAGCGCCGCGCACAGGTCGGGATCCCACGCCAGCCGGTGAATGTTGAACAGCATGGTGCGGGAGGCGTTGCTGTAGTCGGTGGCCCAGGCCCGCCCGCCGCTCAACTTGAAGGTGAGCCACGAATCCACGGTGCCGAAGCAGACCTCCCCCCGCTCCGCCCGCGCCCGCAGGCCGGGCACGTTCTCCAGCAGCCACTGGATCTTGGTCCCCGAGAAGTAGGCGTCAACCACCAGGCCGGTCCGCTCGCGGACCCTGGGCTCCCAGCCACCAGCTTTCAGGGCGTCACACAGGCCTGCCGAGCGCCGGCACTGCCAGACGATGGCGTTGTGGACCGGCTGCCCGGTGGCCCGGTCCCACACGATGGTTGTCTCGCGCTGGTTCGTGATCCCCACGGCCGCGATCTGCGCGGCCCCGATGCCGGCCGCGGCGATGGCCTGGCGCGCCACCGCGAGCTGGCTCTCCCAGATCTCCAGCGGGTCGTGCTCCACCCAACCGGGCTGGGGGTAGAGCTGCCGGAATTCCCGCTGGGCGGAGGCCACGACCTGTCCCCCGCGATCGAACACGATCGCCCGCGAGCTCGTGGTGCCCTGATCCAGGGCAAGGATGTACTTATCCATCGGAACTCATGGTTTTGAAGTGGTCGGCCTTACGGTCCCAACTGTGATTCGAGGCGGGCCAGGAGCTGTTTTGCCAGGCGAAGAACTGCCTCCACGTCCTGTCTGCTCACGATGGCGTCATAGCGGTACCGGGCAAGATTCCGGAGACGCAGCGCCGTGTTCAGCTGTCTCCCAAGTTCTCTGTCCACCTCCCCCGACTGCACGTACAGAGATCCAAAGAGCTGCACAATCCCGCCGTGGGATCCTGGGAGGTCATCCACCTTCAGCAGGATCAGGCCCTTGGCCGCAAGCTCGGCCGCGTTATACCCGCCGTCCGCTGCCAGCCGGTGGCGTCCCCTCTCCGTCGCTTCTTCGGAGGCCTCAAGATACTCCCGTGCCAGTGCAGCCAGATCGCGCGCTGCAGCCCGCTTGATTTCATCCTGAGGCATGGAATAGATCTCCTTCCCGTATCGCAGTACATTTAGGACGAAATAGTCCGTAGCAGGGAGGATCTCGGAGAGAGCGCAGGTCACCACCTCCAAGGGGGCGGCACTTTGCCCGTGGAAATCGAGGAGGGCATCATCAATCTGCTCCGCCACCGCATCCCCGTTCAGCGTGACGATCAGTATGTCTACATCGCTGTCGGCAGTCGCCCTCCCTTTCGCCACGCTTCCAAAGACAAGGACCTTGGCCACCTTCGCCGCCACGGGCCTGCTCAGGAGGAATTCCACGAACCGGCTGGCCTCCCGCAACGGTCCGGAGTCAGCCATGCCCATACCCTTTAGCCTGCCTACCGGATGGTAAGGATGTCCCCGAGGGTTTCACCCTTCGGCGTCTGAAACCTTCCTCATCCACGGAAACCGTCACCCGCTTCATCCGATCCCTCACGGTAGCCGGACATATAATCGCATACATCACTGGCACGGTCTACCCATAACCCCAGGGGCCATGGCCGAGATGTGAAATCGGGTAATTTCGGAGTCAGCAATCCTTGACTCCAAGTTGCCGAGTTGCCAGATTGCGCGTTTGCCTACTTTTCCGTCTCGATCAATCCCTTCACGAACCAGTGCTGCATGAAGATCACGACCGCCACCGGCGGCAGCATGGCCAGCACGGCGGTCGCCATGATCAGGTTCCAGTCGGTCTGCGCCTCGCTGGTCCCGATCATCTTGACGATGCCGATGACGATGGTCTCCATGCCGCGGCTGGTGGTGATCAGGAGCGGCCAGAGGTACTGGTTCCAGCCGTAGATAAACAGGATCACGAACAGGGCGGCGATGTTGGTCCGCGACAGGGGGAGGACCATCTGCCAGAAGAAGCGGAGCGCCCCCGCCCCGTCAATCTTGGCCGCCTCCGCTAGCTCGTCGGGGATCGTCAAGAACACCTGGCGGAAGAGCAGGGTCGCCGTGGCCGAGGCGATGAGCGGCACCGTCAGCCCGGCGTAGGTGTTGATCATGCCGAGGTCGCTCACCACCTTGTAGGTGGGGATGATGCGCACCTCGACCGGGAGCATGAGCGTTACGAAGATCATCCAGAAGAAGAACATGCGACCCGGGAAGCTGAAGAAGGTCACGGCGTAGGCTGAGACGATGGAGATGGCGATCTTGCCCCCGGCGATGACCAGGGCCATGACCAGGCTGTTGAGCAAGAGCGTGCGGACCGGGCTCCCCGAAACGCGGAACCCCGTGCCGCTTGTCAAGGCGTGCCAGTAGTTGTCGAGCGTGTGCCCCCCCGGCAAGAGCGGCATCCGGCCGGTGGCGATGGTGGCCGCGTCGTGGGTCGAGCCGATCAGCGCGAAGTAAATCGGGAAGGCAAAAACCACCACCCCCAGGCAGAGGATGAAATGGGGGAGCCAGCTCTCGCGGCGCCTGGGTCTGGCCATCAGTAGTGTACCTTCCGCTCGATGAAGCGAAATTGGAGCGCGGTGAGCGTGATCACGATTACCATCAGGATCACCGACTGGGCCGAAGAGCCCCCCAGGTCGAGGTTCATGACCCCGTCGGTGTACACCTTGTAGATCAGGGTCTCGGTGGCCTTCGCCGGCCCGCCTCCGGTCAGGGCATGAATCACTCCGAAGGTATCGAAGAAAGCGTAGACCATGTTCACCACCAAGAGGAAGAAGGTCGTCGGCGAGAGCAGGGGGAAGATGATGCTCCAAAACGCGCGCCCAAGGCCGGCATCCATGGAGGCCGCCTCGATGACCGACCTGGGGATCGCCTGCAGGCCGGCGAGAAAGAAGAGGAAATTGTAGCTCACCTGCTTCCAGGAAGAGGCCAGGATGACCAGCAAGAGCGCTTGGTTCCCGTTGAGCTTATAGTCCCAATGCATCCCGAAATCGTTGAGCCAGCGGCCGATGACCCCGATGTCCGGATGGAAGATAAACAACCAGAGGCTGGCGGCCACAGCGGGGGCGACGGCGTACGGCCACATCAGTAGCGTTCGGTACACGTGCGTCCCCCGGATTTTTCGGTCCGCCATCACTGCGAACAGGAGCGCCACTCCCATAGGCAGGGCCGCCACGGCGGTCGAAAAAATGACGGTGACTTGGACCGATCCGAGATAC
>JACQXP010000579.1 GCA_016208645.1 Candidatus Methylomirabilota bacterium
AATTTGCTGGCAGCGCCCATCTCGGTGCCTGATCCCCGCCCGGGGAAGGACCCCGCGAAAGATTTCATCCGATCCCCCGACAACCCGTTCCTGATTCCACCCGCGCCAGGGGCGCCGAACCCGGCGAGCCTAAACCGTAGCAAAGGGTTCGAGAGCATGACCCTCAACCCGGATGGGTCTCGGCTTTATGCGATGCTTGAGGGCCCGCTCGCAGGCGATCCTCCCGACCGGCTTCTCATCCTTGAGTTCGACTTGGCCAGCGAACGCTTCACGGGTCGCTCCTGGGCCTACCGGATGAGTGCCCCTGGGCACGCCGTTCGCGACATGGCTGCCGTCAATGACACTGAGTTCCTTGTCGTCGAGGGGGACGAGGGCCATGGGCCCAAGGCACAGTTCAAGAAGGTCTTCCTGATCGATCTCGCCCGGAAGGACGCTGATGGGTACGTCCCCAAGGAGGAGGTGGCGGACCTGCTGAATATCCGTGACCCAAACAACCTGGCGGGCTTCGGGCCGAAGTTTACATTCCCCTACTGGACCATTGAGGGGGTAGCTCCGCTCGACTCCACGACGATCGTGGTGGTGAACGACAACAACTATCCCCTGACCGGAGCCCGGCGTTCGGGCGTCCGCGACCCGAACGAATTTCTCGCCCTCAAACTCGACCGGCCCCTGAACCTGGACCCACGCCTGGTCGTGAAATAGCAGACATTGCGGGAGGCTTGCGTGGCCCGTGTCACCGGCGCTGGATGTCGGGAAGAGGTCGCATGAAGCTCGTCCAGTTCTTCCTGCCGGGAAAGGGAAGGCGCGTCGGCCTGGTCCGCGGGGACCGGGTCCTGGACGTCACGGCGCCCGAGGAGGGGGTCCACTCCGTCCTGGATGTCGTGTAGCAGGGCAAGACGGCCGCGGGCCTGGTGAAGCGGGCGGAGTGGCTGGCCAGGCGGTTGCGCCGGAAAGCCCTGGACGGGCCGGCGCTGCACAGGGCGCCGTCGCGCCGCGCGCCGCACCTGCTGATTCCGATTGACACGCCCGAGGTCTGGGGCGCTGGCGTCACCTACAAGCGGAGCGCGGAGTTCCGGGACGAGGACGCCGCGGCGGCGGAGGGACAGAAGGGGATCTACGACTCCGTCTATGAGAGCCCCCGGCCGGAACTCTTCTTCAAGGCCAGCGCGACGCGATGCGTGGGGCCGAACGCGCCGGTCCTGATCCGCAGCGATTCCCGGCTGACCGCCGCAGAGCCGGAGCTGGCGATCGTCCTGGGCCCCGCCGGGGCCATCGTCGGCTTCACGGCCTGTAACGACGTCTCGGCGTGGGATATCGAGCGGGAGAATCCCCTGTACCTGCCGCAGTCGAAGATCTACTTGGGCTGCTGCGCGCTGGGGCCGTGCCTGGTGACGTGCGATGAGATTGCCGATCCCTACGCCCTCCAGATCCGGTGCAGCATCCTCCGGGGCGGGAAGACGGTCTTCTCCGAGGCGGCGAATACCGCCCAGTTTCATCGCAAGCTGGAAGAGCTGGTGTCCTGGCTGCTCAAGGACAACCCGGTTCCGGCGGGCACCGTCCTGAGCACGGGCACGGGGATCATGGTGCCCAACGAGCTGGCCTTGCGGGACGGGGATCAGGTGGACATCGAAATCCAGGGGATCGGCC
>JACQXP010000580.1 GCA_016208645.1 Candidatus Methylomirabilota bacterium
ATGACTGTGAGCGGCTCCAGGTAGTGCTGGGCCACGTCCAGGTCGAAGCGCCCGTCCAGGGAGTAGGGATACCTGGAGACCGAGGCCTTCGGGATGACGACGTGATCCGAGATCCAGATCGAATCGTACTGGTACTTCTCTGCCGCCCGGGCCAGCCGGTGGCTGGTGTCCAGGTTTCCCAAGGGGCCGCGCGTGGGGATCGGGAAGCCGAAGCGCATCAGGTCCTCCTCGAAAGAGAAATAGGGCGAAGGGGGCCGCGCGTCCGGACTCCTCAGCGCGCGGCGGTCTACCGGAACAGGTCGCGTTCTGCCGACCGGACCAGGGACCGGGCGCGGCCCTCGGCCGATTCGAATCGGTATCCGCGCATCCGGACGGCGGGGATGCGTTCGAGCTTCCCCATGAGCAGGCCGGCCGCGGCCGCCAGCTCGTCCGCCACCGCCAGCTCCGTCACGCGCAGCGTGTGGCCGTGCGGATCCTGCCGGCCGACGTAGCTCACCAGCGGGCTCAGGCCAGCGACGCCGATGGCCACGTTCGTCAACCCCTCGCGCCAGGGCCGGCCAAAGGTGTCGGAGACGATCACCGCGACCTCCGCCCCGCACCGTTCCATGAGGTCCTTGCGGAGCCGCCTGGCCGACGCATCCGGATCCACCGGCAGCAGAGAGATCCGGTCTTCCCCGGGAACGTTCGAGGCGTCCACCCCGGCGTTGGCGCAGATGAAGCCGTGGCTGGTCTCGGCGATGATCACGCCCCGGTCCATCCGGACGATGCGCCGCGACTCCCGCAGGACGACCTCCACGAAGCGCGCATCCTTCCCCCAGGTGTCGGCGAACTCCCGGGCCAGGCCCGAGGGAACGACCCCGGCAAGCCACACGACCCGCCCCTCGGCCTTTGACACCACCTTTTGCGCGACCACCAGGACATCCCCGGCCGCCAGACCACTCCCCTGCCGCTCCGCCGCCTCGGAGATGAGGCGGGCCAGGTCATCCCCCTCGGCTACCTCCGGGATCCCGGGCAGCCCCACCAGCGAGAGCCCCCCGTCCCCGGACCGCTCCGGACGCCCCGGGACACCCAGGCGCTCCAGCAGGGCGCGCGTCCGGGTCTCCCCGGAACATTCCAGGAACG
>JACQXP010000534.1 GCA_016208645.1 Candidatus Methylomirabilota bacterium
GATCATTGGGAATTGGCCATTCCCGTGATTCTTCGCGAACGGGTTCGCGAAGAATCCGGGCTACCCCTGCCGCTGCTTGTGCTTCGGGTTCTCGCAGACGATGCGGATGATCCCCTTCCGCTTGATGACCTTGCACTTCTCGCAGATCGCTTTCACCGACGCCCGAACCTTCATCGCGCTCCCCGCGTCAATGCGGAATGCGGAGTGAGGAATGCCGAATGACTCGCGGCACGGAAACTCCGATTCCGCAATCCGCATTCGGGTACCCTCTGGGTGTTCCGCATTCACTTGTACCGGTAGATGATCCGCCCCCGGGTCAGGTCGTAGGGGGACAGCTCCACGATGACCTTGTCTCCCGGCAGGATCCGGATGAAATGCATGCGCATCTTGCCGGAGATGTGGGCCAGGACCTTGTGTCCCGTCTCCAGCTGGACCCGGAACATGGCGTTGGGGAGCGGCTCCACCACCGTCCCCTCGACCTCGACGGCCTCTTCCTTGGGCATGACCCTTCCGATGCCTCGTGTCTCCCGGGGCGGGCCCCGGTCAGGCGAGGGCCCCTTTCCTGTCTGTCCCGCTCCGGAGCGGGACACAGGCAGGCAAAGCGGTCAGGACTTCTGTCCCGTTCTCCGTGATGGCAACCGTATGCTCGAAATGGGCTGACAGGGACCCGTCCGCGGTCACCGCGGTCCAGTGGTCCTCCAGGACCCGCACCTCGGGGCCCCCGGCATTGATCATGGGCTCGATCGCCAGCACCATCCCGGGCTTGAGCACCGGCCCGCGCCCGCGACCCGGATCCACGAAGTTCGGGATCTGCGGCGCCTCGTGCAGCTCCTTCCCGATGCCATGCCCCACGAACACCCGCACGACGGAGAACCCGTTCGCCTCGGCGTGCTCCTGGACCGCGCTGGAGACGTCTATGAGGCGCGCCCCGTTCTTGGCGGCGCCGATGGCGCGATCCAGGCATTCCCGGGTCACCCGGAGCAGCCGCTCCGCCTCCGCCGAGATGCGTCCCACCGGGACCGTGATGGCGGAATCCCCGTAGTACCCCTCCACGATGGCGCCCATGTCCAGGCTCAGGATGTCCCCCTCCTCGAGCTTCCGATCCGACGGCAGCCCGTGCACCACCTGCTCGTTGATCGAGGTGCAGAGGGTGAAGGGGTAGTTCCGGTACCCCTTGAAGGCCGGCCTGGCCCCGTGCGCCAGCAGGGAGGTCTCGGCGAACCGGTCCAGCTCCAGCGTGGTCACCCCGGGCTTCACGCGCTGGGCCAGCGCGGCAAGCGTCTCGGCCACCAGGCGATTGCTCCGGCGCAGGAGGCCGAGCTCCCAGGGCGCCTTCAGGACGATCCGGTCATTCATGGCTCAGGCGCCGCCGGCGCGGGCATGCGTCAGGCGCCCAGGGCGGTCGTGATGCGGTGAAAGATCTCGCCGATCTCCCCCGTGCCCGGCACGCGCCGCAAGAGGCCCTGGGCCTCGTAAAGGCTGATCAGGGGCGCGGTCTGATCCGCGTAGACCGCGAGGCGTCGCCTGACCGTCTCCTCCCGGTCGTCCTCCCGCTGGTAGGTCGGCCCCCCGCAGGCGTCGCACCGGCCGTCGGTCTGGCTGGGGGAGAAGCGCACATGGTACATGGCCCCGCAGTTCCTGCAGGTGCGCCGGCCGGCGATGCGCAGGACCAGGTCCTCCGTGGGCACCTCCAGGCTCACCACGTGATCCAAGGAGGCGTGCAGGGCCTCCAGGGTCTTTCCCAGTGCCTCTGCCTGGGTCACGGTCCGGGGAAACCCGTCCAGGATGTAGCCGCGGGCGCAATCCGGTCGTTGCAACCGTTCCCGCACCAGCCCGATGATGATCTCGTCGGGAACCAGGGCCCCGCGATCCATGTACTGCTTCGCATCCCGACCCAGTGGCGTTCCGTCCTTGACCGCGGCCCGCAGCATGTCCCCGGTGGAAATCTGGGGGATCTGGAGCCGCTCGACCAGGAACTTGGCCTGCGTCCCCTTCCCGGCACCCGGAGGCCCCAGCAGGATCAGCCGCATCCCCCGACTCACCGGAATTTCCGATTGCGGATTGCCGATTTCGGATTTCAAAATCGCAAATCCGAAATCCAAAATCGAAAATCCGATGGGGTCCCACCCCGTGGTCTCGGCTCTCAGCTCTCGGCTCTCAGCTCTTCCGCTACGAGATCCGCCCCCGCACCTTGGCCTTCTTCAGGAACCCCTCGTAGTGTCGCATCAGCAGGTGGGATTCCACCTGCTGCACGGTGTCCAGGGCCACGCCCACCACGATCAGGAGAGACGTCCCGCCGAAGTAGAACGGGACGTTCATCTGCGTGATCATGATCTCCGGCAGGATCGAGATGGCGGCGAGATACAGGGCCCCCACCAGGGTGACCCGATCCAGGACCCGCTCGATGAACTCGGCGGTCTTGCTGCCCGGGCGGATGCCCGGGATGTAGCCGCCGTACTTCTTCATGTTGTCCGCCACATCGGTCGGGTTGAAGATGATGGCGGTGTAGAAGTAGGTGAAGAAGATGATGCCCCCCCCGTAGATCGCCGTGTAGGGCACCCCCCCGAAAGCGAGCCACCCGGAGACGGCCTGGGACCACGGGTGCTTGATGAACTGGGCGATGGTGGCCGGGAAGGCGATGATGGAGCTGGCGAAGATCACCGGGATCACGCCGGCCGTGTTCACCCGCAACGGGATGTGGGTGCTCTGCCCGCCGTACACCCGGCGACCCACCACCCGCTTGGCGTACTGGACCGGGATCTTCCGCTGGCCCAGCGTCATGACGATGACCCCGGCCACCACGGCTACCATCAGGACCAGGAGCGCCAGGAAGATGAGCGGGTTCATCTCCCCCTGGCTGATGAGGGTCCACGAGGCGAAGATGGCCTCGGGCAAGCGAACGATGATCCCCGCGAAGATGAGGAGCGAGATGCCGTTGCCGATCCCCCGCTCGCTGATCTGCTCCCCCAGCCACATGAGGAAGATGGTCCCACCGGTCAGGGTGAGGGTGGTCATCAGGCGGAAGCCCCAGCCGGGGCTCGGCACCACCATGGCCCCCTTGATCTGCATGCTCTCCAGGCCGATGGCGATCCCCAGCCCCTGGATGGCCGCCAGCCCCACCGTCCCGTACCGGGTGTACTGGGTGATCTTCCTGCGCCCCTGCTCGCCCTCTTTCTGCAGCTTCTCCAGGGCCGGGACCACCACCGCCAGGAGCTGCAGGATGATGGAGGCGGAGATGTAGGGCATGATGCCGAGGGCGAACACCGACAGGCGGCGCAACGCCCCGCCGGAGAACAGGTCGAACAGGCCCAGAAGGTTGCCGGCTTGCTGCTGGAAGAAGAGGGCCAGGGCGTGAGCGTCGATGCCCGGCGTGGGGACGTGGGCCCCGATGCGGTACACGATGAGCAGCGCGCAGGTGAAGAACACCCGCCGCTTCAGCTCGGGGACGCGGAAGATGTTGCGGACCTGCTCGATCACGGCGCGATGACCTCGAGGCTGCCCCCCGCCGCCCGGATCTTCGCCGCCGCGCCCTTCGAGAACCCGTGGGCCGAGACCGCCAGCGGCTTGCTGAGGCTGCCCTCCCCCAGGATCTTGACGGGGGCGGCCGCCGTCCGCACCAGGCCCGCCTCGTGGAGCGTGGCCGGGGTGACGACCGTGCCCGCCTCGAAGCGTTCCAGATCCCGCACGTTCAGGATCGCGATCTCCTTGCGGAAGACGTTGGTGAAGCCGCGCTTGGGGACGCGCCGGTGCAGCGGCAGCTGGCCGCCCTCGAACCAGGGCCGGCTCCCGCCGCCGGAGCGCGCCTTCTGCCCCTTCTCCCCGCGTCCCGAGGTCTGGCCGTGGCCGGACCCGGGGCCGCGTCCCACCACCTTGCGGCGCGCGCGGGAGCCGGCCGGCGGTTTTAGCTCATGCAGCTTCATCGTTCTCTCCGCCTCACCCCTTACGCCTCACGTTTCACGTTCCACGTTCCACGTCGGCCGGGCTCTCCACCTCCACCAGGTGCAACACCTTGATCAGCATGCCCCGGATGGCGGGAGTGTCTTGCCGCAGGACGCTGGAATTGATCCGGCGCAGCCCGAGGCCCCGCAACACCTGGCGCTGCCGGGGGGTGCTGCCGATCTGGCTCCGGCGGAGCGTGATCTTGAGCTCTGCGCTCACGCTTGGCCCCCCTCGGCCGCGTTGGCCGCCGGCGCGACGCCCGGCGATGCCGCAGGCTCCCGCCCCCGCGCACGCGCCACCTCCTCGGACGTGCGAAGCTGCTGCAGCCCGGTGAGCGTCGCCTTCACCACGTTGTGGGGATTGTCGGACCCCAGGGACTTGGACAGGACATCCCGCACCCCGACCACCTCCAGCACCGCCCGGGCCGCGCCGCCCGCCACGACGCCGGTCCCAGGTGAGGCGGGCCGGAGCAGCACGCGGCCCGAGCCGAACTCGCCCAAGATCTCGTGGGGAATCGTGCTGTCCTTCAGGGGGATCTTGATCAGATTCTTCTTGGCCTCCTCCATCCCCTTGCGGATGGCCTCGGGGACCTCGTTGGCCTTCCCCAAACCCATGCCCACGTGGCCGGCCTGGTCCCCCACCACCACCAGGGCGCTGAAGCTGAAGCGCCGGCCGCCCTTGACCACCTTGGCCACTCGGTTGATGTGGACCACCCGCTCCGTGAGCCGCAGCCCCTCGGCACTGATGCGCTGGACCGTCCGTGCGCCTCCCATCAAAACTTTAACCCCCTGTCTCGGGCTGCGGTCGCCAGGGCCTTGACCCGCCCGTGGAACGGGTAGCCGCCCCGGTCGAATACCACCGCCTGGATGCCTCCCGCCAGCGCCTTGTCCGCCACCAGCGCCCCCACGGCCTTGGCCACCTCGGTCTTCTTGGCCCGGTCCCCCGACCGTGGCAGATCCTTGGAGAGGGTCGAGGCCGCGACCAGCGTCCGGCCGTCTTCGTCGTTGATGATCTGGGCGTAGATGTGCCGGGCACTCTTGAACACGCACAGCCGGGGACGCCCCACTGTTCCCCGGACCACCCGGCGTACCCGACGGTGCCGGCGTTGCCGCGCTGCTCGCTTGTGCTGAACCGAAGTCACGGTGTCCCTCTTCCCGCCTCGCTTCTGGTCCCGCGTCCCGCGGGATTACTTCGCCCCGGTCTTCCCAGCCTTGCGCCGGATCCGCTCGTCCGCGTACTTGACCCCCTTGCCCTTGTAGGGCTCGGGAGGCCGGAAGCTGCGGACCTTGGCGGCCACGGCGCCCACCAGTTGCTTGTCGCTGCCGCTCACCGTGAGCTGGGTCTGATCCTTCACCTCGACCCGGATGCCCGGCGGAATAGGATAGATGATGGGATGGGAGAATCCCAGGGTCATGGACAGGTTCTGTCCCTGGACCGCCGCCCGGTACCCCACGCCCACCAACTCCAGCTTCCGCTCGAACCCCTTGGTGACCCCCTCCACCATATTGGCGATGAGGCTGCGGGTGAGGCCGTGGAGGGCCTTGTGAAACTTCGTGTCCGATGGCCGTCCGCAGAGGACCTGCCGGTCCTGGACCCGAACGTCCATGGCGGGATGCACGGCCATGCTGAGCGTCCCCTTCGGCCCCTTCACGGTGACGGTGTGGTCCTCTACCTCCACCTTCACCGTGTCGGGAATGGAGATGGGGAGCTTACCGATGCGCGACATACCCAAATCACTCCGTGGCGTCAGGGGACCGGAGATCGAAAACCGGGGTTACCAGACGTAGCACAGGACCTCGCCGCCCAGCGATCGCTGCCGGGCCTCTTTCCCCGTCATGAGGCCCTGCGGCGTGGACACGATGGCCACTCCCATCCCGCTCAACACGCTGGGGAGCCGCTTGGCCTTGCGGTACACCCGGAGGCCCGGGCGGCTCACCCGCCGGAGGCCCAGGATCACTCGAGCGTTGCCCGCCCCGAACTTGAGGTAGACCCGCAGGATCCCCTGCTTGTTGTCGTCCATCAGCTTGAAGGCCCGGATGAAGCCCTCGGCCTTCAGGACCTTGGCCAGCTCCACCTTGAGGCGGGAGGCCGGGATGTCCACTCGCTCCAGGAGCGCCTGGTTGGCGTTCCGGATCCGCGTCAACATATCCGCGATCGGGTCCGTCATTGCCATGCGTGACTCCAGCTTCGGCGTCCCGGCAGCGGAAGGTCTCCCCCGCCATCGCCGGGATCTCGCGGTGGGCGCCCGCCGGCCCCGGCGGAGCCCCCCGACATCGGTCTACCAGGAGGCCTTGATCACCCCGGGGATCTCACCCCGCAGGGCCAGGGCCCGGAAGCAGATGCGGCACATCTGGAACTTCCGCAGATATCCCCGCGGCCGCCCGCAGATCCGGCACCGGCTGTAGCGGCGCACGCCGAACTTGGGCTCCCGCTGCTGCTTCATGATCAGGCACGTCTTCGCCATGGTCCCTCTCGCCTACTTGCGGAACGGGAAGCCGAGCTGTTCCAATAAGGCCCGGGCCTCTTCGTCGTTTCGGGCCGAGGTCTCGACGCAGATGTCCATCCCCCGCGTCATCTCCACCTTGTCGTACCGGATCTCGGGGAAGATGAGCTGCTCCCGGACCCCCAGGGCATAGTTGCCCCGCCCGTCGAAGGACTTGGTGGGGATCCCCCGGAAGTCGCGGATGCGCGGCAGGGCCACGGAGAGCAGCCGGTCCAGGAATTCGTACATGCGCTCCCCGCGCAACGTCACCTTGCATCCGATGGCCATGCCCGCCCGGAGCTTGAAGGCCGCCTCGGACTTCCGGGCCCGGGTGACCACCGGCTTCTGGCCGGTGATGGCGGCGAGCTCCGCCACGGCCGCGTCGATCACCTTGACGTTCCCCACCGCCTCCCCCAGGCCCATGTTGATGACCACCTTCTTGACCTCGGGGACCCGCATCCGGTTCGTGTAGCTGAACTGCGCCATCAGGCTCGGGACAATGGCGGTCCGGTAGCGTTCCCGCAGCCGTGCCGGGACGCGGGGCACCTGCGGGGCCGCGCGTTCCCGCGCGGCGTCGGGCTTCCCCTTGGCCGCCTTCTCTCCCTTGCCTGCCTTGGCCGCCTCGGGTGCCCTCTGGGCGCGGGCCTTTCGCTCTGCCTTGTCCGCCATGGCTCAGTCCATCGTCTCGCCGCACTCTCGGCAGACCCGCACCTTGCGCCCGTCCGCCAGCGCCGTGTGGCCGACCCGCACCGGCCGGTCACACTTGCCGCACACCAGCAACACGTTACTGACGTGCAGGGGGTTCTCCCGCTCCAGGATGCCTCCCTGCTGGCCGAGGCGGCCCGGCTTGGTGTGGCGCTTGACGAAGTTGATCTTCTCCACCAGGAGCTTGTCCAGCTTGGGGAGCACGCGCAGGACCTTCCCGCGTTTGCCCTTGTCCTTCCCCGCGATCACCTCGATCAGATCGTTCTTGCGGACCGCCAGCCGATGCCCGACACCCATGGGCTAGACCCTCATTGCGGATTTCGGAATGCGCATTGCGGAATGTCCCAGGTCGGGCCATGATCGGATCCCGAAATCCGAATTCCGCATTCCGCATTCCGCATGCGTCAGATAACCTCGGGCGCCAGGGAAATGATCTTCATGAACTTGGCCTCGCGGAGTTCGCGGGCCACCGGCCCGAAGATGCGGGTCCCCACCGGATCGTTGTGCTCGTTGATGAGGACCGCGGCATTCCGGTCAAACTTGATGTAGCTGCCATCGGCGCGCCGCTGCTCCTTCACCGTCCGGACCACCACGGCCTTGACGACCGTGCCCTTCTTCACCCCCCCTTCGGGGATGGCCTCCTTCACGCTGGCGACGATGATGTCTCCCACCCGGGCGTACCGCTTGGCCGAGCCCCCCAGGACCTTGATCAGCGAGATGCGCTTGGCCCCGGAGTTGTCCGCCACATCCAGGATGGTTCGGAGACCGATCATGTGAGAACCCTGCGCGGGACCCGCTTCCCCGCCCTGCCCGCTCGCGGGAGCCCGGGAATGAGACGGATCGTCAGACGGCGCGTTTGAGAACCTCGATCACCCGCCACCGCTTGTCCTTCGAAATCGGGCGGGTCTCCATCACCCGGACCGTGTCGCCCTCCCGGCAGGTGTTGGCCTCGTCGTGGGCCTTCACCCGGGTCTTGCGCCGGATCCTCTGGTCGTACGCCTGGTGGCGCACCAGCCGGGAGATCTCCACCACCACGGTCTTCTGCATTTTGTCGCTGACGACGGTGCCCACGGCCGTCTGCCGCCGGTTGCGATCTTCCCCCACCTGCCCCACCTGTGGCGTCATGGCTGCGCCGCTCCCTTGGCGGGTGCCGCCGGCCTCGCGTCAGCCAGGGCACGCTGAGCGGTCCGGATCCGCGCGATGTCGCGGCGGAGCTGCCGGATCCGCATGGGATTCTCCACCTGCGACGAGGCCTGGCGGAGGCGCAGCTTGAAGAGATCCTCCTGGAGACCAGCCGCCTTCTGGCGGAGCTCCTCGGACGTCAGGTCCTTCAATTCGGCGTACTTCATCCTCCCGACACCCCCACACCTTTCCGGGAGACGAAGCGCGTGGCGATGGGCAGCTTCATGGCCGCCAGGCGCATGGCCTCTTTCGCCTCTGCCTCCGGGATCCCCTCCATCTCGTACAGGATCCGGCCCGGCTTCACCACGGCCACCCAGCCCTCCGGCGCGCCCTTCCCCTTGCCCATGCGCGTCTCGGCCGGCTTCCGCGTGATGGGCTTATCCGGGAAGATCCGGATCCAGACCTTGCCGCCCCGCTTCACGTACCGGGTCATGGCCCGCCGGGCGGCCTCGATCTGCCGGTTCGTGAGCCAGGCGGCCTCCAGGGACTTCAGGCCGTATTGGCCGAAGGCGAGGCTGCTCCCGCGGGTGGCGATCCCTGCCCGGCGGCCCCGCTGCTGCTTCCGGTATTTGACGCGCTTGGGGACCAGCATGCGTGACTCCGCAGGGTGACCTTACGCTCGCCCGGTCGGCTTGGGGGTTCCCCGGGGACGGCGGGGGCGGTCGGAAGGCGTCCGGAGGTCCCGGAGCCGCTCCGACGGCTTGCTCTCCACCCCCAGGGTCTCGGGCAGCACCTCGCCATGGCAGACCCAGGCCTTCACGCCGATGGTGCCGTAGGTGGTCTTGGCCGTGGTCAGCCCGAAGTCGATGTCCGCCCGCAGCGTGTGCAGCGGGACGCGGCCCTCCCGGTACCACTCGGACCGCGCGATCTCGGCGCCGGCCAGCCGCCCGGCGCAGCCCACCTTGACCCCCTGGGCCCCCAGCCGCATGGACGACTGCACCGCCTTCTTCATGGCGCGCCGGAAGGCCACGCGCCGTTCGAGCTGCTGGGCAATCTGCTCCGCCACGAGCTGGGCGTCCAGCTCGGGCTTGCGCACCTCTTCGATGTCCAGCCGGACCTCTTTCCGGGTCATCCGCGACAGCTCCGCCCGCAGCTTCTCGACCTCGGACCCCTTCTTGCCGATGATGATCCCGGGCCGCGCGGTGTGGATGATGATGCGGAGCTGGTCCGCCTTCCGCTCGATCTCGATCCGCGAGACGCCCGAGTGGTACAGCCGTTCCTTGATGTACCGGCGCAGCCGCAGGTCCTCATGGAGCAACTCGGCATAGTTTTTCCCTGCGAACCACCGGGATCGCCACGTCTTGATGACCCCCAGGCGGAACCCCAGCGGATGCGTCTTCTGTCCCACGCCGACCTCCGTACTCGCCCGAGCCTACTCGCGAAGGCCTTCGCGAACAGCCTCGGGCAATGACCAATGTCCAATGACCAATGACCAACCGCGGATAGATCTTGGATGGAGTCTGTGACCGGCGCGCTTGGCGCGCCCACCACCATTGGTCATTGGGATTTGGTCATTGGTCATTTGGTCCAGAGAGCTCACGGATTTCTTCCGCAAATTCTCGCGCTAGGCCTCTTCCCGCTCCCGCAACACGATGGTGATGTGGCTGGTCCGCTTCCGGATGCGGAAGGCCCGCCCCATGGCCCGCGGCTGGATGCGCTTCCCCGTGGGGCCCTCATTCACGGTGGCCTCTGCCACCACGAGCCGGTCCACGTCGCGCAGCCCGTGATTCTGGGTGGCGTTGGCCATGGCCGAGCGCAGGACCTTCTCCACCACCCGCGCGGCCTGGCGCTTGGCCACCTGGACCTGGACCAGGGCGCGGTTCACATCCTGGCCGCGGATCAGGTCCGCCACCAGCCGCGCCTTGCGCGGCGGCACCCGGACGAACCGTGCGACTGCTCTCGCTTCTGCCATCCTTCAGCCTCGGTCACCGGAAATTGGAAACTGGAAATCGGTAACTGGAAATTGGTCCAGCGTCCAGTTTCCAGCTTCCGGTTTCCAATTTCCAGTTCCCCGCCTTACTTGAGCGCCGTGGACTTGGCGGTGTGGGCACTGTGCCCGCGGAAGGTGCGGGTGGGAGAAAACTCCCCCAGCTTGTGCCCCACCATGTTCTCCGTGATGTACACCGGGATGAATTTTTTCCCGTTGTGGATCGCCAGGGTGTGGCCGACAAACTCGGGCAGGATGGTGGAACGGCGGGACCAAGTCTTGAAGACCTTCTTCTCCCGCGCCCGGTTCAGGGCCTCGATCTTCTTCAGGAGCTTGGGGTCCACGTACGGCCCCTTCTTCAGCGATCGCGCCACGCGTCCTCTCCACCCTGTCCCGCTAAGATCGGAAATCGGGCACTGGAAATTGGTTCAGCTTCCAGTTTCCAGTTTCCAGCCTGCGGGACTCCTTGCGCCGCTTGACCCAGCGGCGGAGCTATTTCCGCCGCTTGACAATGTACCGGTCGGAGGCCTTTCTCTGCTTCCGGGTCTTCACTTCGCCCTTCCCCCAGGGGCTGCACGGATGCCGACCCCCGGAGCTCTTTCCCTCGCCGCCGCCCAGGGGATGGTCGTGGGGATTCATGGCCACGCCCCGGACGGACGGGCGGATGCCCAGCCAGCGCGAGCGTCCCGCCTTGCCGATGGAGACATTCTCGTGCTCCAGGTTCCCGACCTGGCCGATAGTGGCCATGCACGTGAGGCGCACCTTCCGCATCTCCCCCGAGGGCAGGCGGAGGAGGCCGTAGTCCCCCTCCTTCGCCACGAACTGGGCGGAGGCGCCGGCGGTGCGCACGAGCTGGGCCCCCTTGCCCGGCTGGAGCTCGACATTGTGCACGGTCACGCCCACCGGGATGTTCCGCAGCGGCAGGGCGTTGCCCACCCGCACCTCGGCGTCGGGACCCGACATCACCCGGTCCCCCACCTGGAGGCCCAGGGGGGCCAGGATGTAGCGCTTCTCCCCGTCGGCGTAGTGCAGGAGCGCGATCCGCGAGGATCGGTTCGGGTCGTACTCGATGGCGGCCACCCGGGCCGGGATGTCGTGCTTGTCCCGCCGGAAATCAATCAGCCGGTACATCCGCTTGTGCCCGCCCCCGTGGTGCCGACAGGTGATGCGCCCCAGGACGTTGCGCCCCCCGGTCTGTCGCAGCGGCACCAGAAGGGACTTCTCGGGGGTCGCCTTGGTGACCTCCTCGAAGGTGGAGACGCTCTGGAATCGGCGCCCCGGCGATGTCGGTCGGTATTTTCGGACTGGCATGGTCAACCGTCCTTCACCAATCCACAATCGTCATCAAATTTTCGGGGGCCCATCCCTCTTTCAATTTCGGATTGCGGATTTCGGATTTCGGATTTGAAATTCGAAATTCGACATTCGAAAATCGAAATTCGGTTGGGTGCCTCCCCGTGGCCTCGGCTCGCGGCTCTCGGCTCCCGGCTCGCCGCTTACACGCCCTCGTACAGCTCGATGGAATCGCCTTCCTTCAGGGTGGCGATGGCCTTCTTCCAGTCCGAGGTGCGGCCCTGGAACCGCCCCAATCGCTTGACCTTCCCACGCACTCGGGCCGTACGGACGTCCAGGACCGTGACCTTGAACAATTGCTCGATGGCCTGCTTGATCTCGATCTTGTTGGCCGTCCTGGCCACCCGGAACAGATACTGGTTCCCCTCCTCCTTCAGGCGGGTCCCCTTCTCCGTCAGGAGCGGCTTCAGCACGACCTGATACGGCCCCTTCATGCTGCCAGCACCTCCTGGAGCGTCTGCACCCCTTCCGGCGTCAGGATCAGGGTATCCGCTTTCAGGATGTCGTAGACGTTCAGCCCCTGCACGGTGAGGACGCGAACCCCGGGGAGGTTCCGCACGGACTTCTCGACCACCTCATCCCGCCCGGGCAGGACCAGGAGCGCCTTGCCCTTCGCCCCCAGCGCCTGGAGCACGCCGCGCATGGCCTTGGTGCTGGGTTTCTCCAGGGTGAGCGATTCCAGCAGGCGGACGGCGCCGGCCTGCGCCTTGGCGGTCAGGGCGCCACACAGCGCCTGGCGGCGGACCGTCCTGGAGACCCGGAACCCGTACTCCTGGGGGTGAGGCCCGAAGACCGTCCCGCCGTGGCGCCACAGGGGCGAGCGGATGGTCCCGGCGCGCGCGCGCCCCGTCCCCTTCTGCTTCCAGGGCTTCTTCCCGCCCCCGGAGACCTCCGAGCGCCCCTTGGTGTCCGCGGTGCCCCGGCGGCGGTTTGCCAGCTGCATCCGCACCACCTCGTGCAGGAGATGAGGCTTCACCGCCGCGCCGAAGACCGCCTCGGGGAGCTCCAGGTTGTCCACCTTCTCGTTCTGGATGTTGACCACGTCTACGCGTGTCGCCATCGTCATTGTCCCTGCGTCGCCGGGGCGCGCCTCATCGCCGCAGGCGCGGGGCCTTCGAACGGGCGCGATGAATCGCGCCCCTTCATTTCCCCTTCTGGATCGTCACCAGGCCGCCCGTCGGCCCGGGGATCGCCCCCTGCACCAGGAGCAGATGCTTTTCCGGATCCACCGAGACCACCCGGAGGCCCCGCACCGTCTGCCGGCTGGCGCCCATGTGGCCCGGCATGTGATGTCCCCGGAAGACCCGGGAGGGATAGGACGAGGCCCCGATGGAGCCGGGCGCCCGGTGGAACATGGACCCGTGGGTCATGGGGCCGCCCCGGTAGTTCCAGCGCTTCACGCCGCCCTGGAAGCCCCGGCCCTTGGTGATGCCCGAGACCCGGACCCGATCCCCCGCCGCAAACAGGCTGACCGTCAGGACCTGGCCGATTTGGAATTCCCCTTCACCCCCGCGGAGTCTCAGCTCGCGCAGGTGGCGCTGGTAGGGCACCTGCCCCTTGTCGAAATGGCCCCGCAGGGGGCGCGGCAGGCGGGCGGCCTTCGGCTCCGACTGGAAGCCGATCTGGATCGCCTCATATCCGTCCCGATTCGCCGTCTTCTTCTGCACCACGGGGCACGGCCCGGCCTGGATGACCGTGACCGCCACGGCCTTCCCGTCCTCGTCGAAGACCTGGGTCATACCGACCTTGCGTCCCAGAAGCCCGATCGCCATCGTCTCACGCGTCCCGCGCGGCGCGCGGGACGCCCCCGGCTTAGAGTTTGATTTCCACGTCCACCCCGGCCGGAAGGTCCAGCCGCATGAGCTGGTCCACCGTCTGCGGGGTAGGCTGCACGATGTCCATCATCCGCACGTGGGTCCGGATCTCGAACTGCTCCCGGGATTTCTTGTCCACGTGGGGCGAGCGGAGCACCGTATACCGGCTGATCTTGGTGGGCAGCGGCACGGGCCCGGAGATCAGGGCGCCCGAGCGCTGCACCGTCCCCACGATGTCCTTCACCGCCTGGTCCAGCAGCCGGTGATCGTATGCCTTGAGCTTGATGCGGATCTTCTGGTTGTCCATCACAGAACCCGGCAGCCACCCTGCCTGTTGGATCCAGCGGTTGGTTGTTCCCGACGTCGAAGGCAGCTCCTGGCATCCCCGCAGGGCCGGCGCGCGAGCTGC
>JACQXP010000166.1 GCA_016208645.1 Candidatus Methylomirabilota bacterium
CGTGGCATTCTTCACCCCGGGCGTGAAGATGAGATGCTCCCCGTAAAAACCGACCGCCGTGTCCTGGAAGACCTGGTGGTCCGGCTTAGGGTTGCACTGGATGACGAAGAGCAGGTCCAGCGGCTGCCGCTCCCGGTAGTAGATCTCGTTGGCCCGCCGGATGATGGTAAGGATATTGGAGCCGTGCCGGTCCCGGTAGATATAGTCGAGGCAGATGAGCACGACGAAACTCAGGGGGGCGAGTTGGGAACGGAAGAGATAGAGGTACTGCCCCCGGTACAGGTCCCGGGGCTGGTCCAGGAACTCCTCCCCGAAGAAGGGATGGGTCTTCGCTTCGATGAAGCACCGGACGTCGCCGTGATCGTCCTTGACCGCCACCAGGCACCAGTTCACCGGGCGATCCCCCTCCGCCCGAATCGTGCCATCTAGGATCGCCCGGTGGGCCTCCGCGTTGTGGGCGTCGTACTCGGCCAGGAGCTGCCAGAACTGCCGCAGGCTGATGTGCTCGAACCCGGCGATGGTCACCGTGTTCGGCCGGAAGTCCTTCTGGATGATGGTCAGCAGGTCGTCCTTGTGCTGAAAGGGGACCGAGACCTCGGGAAACACGAGGAAGGTGGCCCGGTCCAGCCCATCCTCCCCCCGCGCGACCATCTGGAGGATCCGTTCCACGGCCGACCACTGGGCCGCCGGGTCCACCACATGGTAGAAGTAGTTCCGATAGTGCAGCCGGCTGGGGATCTGGGCCAGGAGCATGGAGACCCGGTCCTCGGCCGGGGGCCGGAGGGGGATGAACTTCTCGATCAGCTCGACCATCGAGTTTCAGCCTTCAGCCGTCTGCCGTCAAGCCATCAGCCAGTCCACTTGGCTGACCCCTGATAGCTGACAGTTGAACGCTCCCACCTCTTCAGGCGTTCTGGCGCTGCTGGGTCAAGGCCCGGATCCGCAGGCGGAGCGCGTTCAGCCGGATGAAGCCGGTGGCGTCCTCTTACTGGTATACCTGCTCCGCCTC
>JACQXP010000535.1 GCA_016208645.1 Candidatus Methylomirabilota bacterium
CAGACCCTGACCGTCGCGACCACAACCCCCTTGGCCTCCGCCCGGTCCCACCTGGCGGGGTTCGGCGCGGAGGCCAGGGCGGCCGCCCGCGATCCCGCCTTCCTGGCGGTGGGCGCCCTCCTCACCGGGCTGGTGCTGGTGTTCACCGTCCTGCCCATCGGCACCGTCCTGATCCGGAGCCTCCAGACGAAGGAGGGCGCCTTCACCTGGGAGAACTTCCTGGAGTTCTTTTCCCGCCGCGCCTACTACCGGGCCCTCGTCAACAGCCTGATCCTGAGCACGGCCAGCATGGTCCTGGTGACGACGACGGGATTCGTCATGGCGTACCTCTGCACCCGCGGCCCCAGGGCTCTGCGCGGTCCCCTCACCTTCGTCAGCCTGCTTCCCTTCGTCGCGCCGCCGTTTGCGTTTTCCGTGGCGCTCATCATCCTGGGGGGGCGGCGGGGGTTCGTGACCCAGCTCCTGGGCCTCAACGTCAGCATCTATGGCTGGCCGGGGGTCCTGCTGGTGCAGGTGGTGTCCTTCCTGCCCATCGCCTTCCTCCTGATCGAGAACGTGCTGGTCTCCCTGGATCCCAGCCTCGAGGATGCCGCGGACGATCTGGGGGCGCGTCCGGAGCGAATCCTTCGCACGGTGACGATCCCCCTGGCCTGGCCCGGCACGCTCAAGGCCGCCCTCTTGGTGTTCATCCTGGCCATCGCCGACTTCGGGAATCCCATGATCATCGGGGGCGGGATGTCCCTTTTGGCCACGGACGCCTATTCGCTGGCGGTGGGCGAGCAGAACCTGCGGATGGCCAGCGTCCTCTCGGTCTTCCTGGTGATCCCCAGCCTCTTCCTGTTCGTCATCCACCGGTATCTGCTGCGGGAGACCCGGGTCACCACCATCACCGGCAACCTGGCCTCGTCCCAGTCGCGGCGGAGCAGCCCGATCATCCTGATCCCCATGCTGGCGGTCGCGGCCGTTGTGGGTCTCGTCATCCTTGCCCTGTTCGGCGTGATCTTCGTGGGGGCCTTCACCGAGGCCATCGGCGTGCGGAACCGGTTCACCCTGGCCCACTTCGTTTCGCAGTTCGGGCTGCAATACCTCTGGACCAGCATCAAGATGGCCCTCTCCGCGGGGTTCCTGGCGGCGACGGGAGGCATCGTCCTGGCCTACATCCTGGAGCGAAAGCGCCTGCCGGGACGGGGTGCCATCGAGTTCCTGACTCTCCTGGGCCTCTCCGTGCCGGGGACGGTGCTGGGGCTCGGGTACCTGCTGGCGTTCCATAATCCGCCCCTGGCGCTCACGGGGACCCTCCTGATCATGGTCCTGAATACGGGATTCCGGGAGCTGCCGGCGGCCATGGAGGCGGGGATGAGCAAGCTCCGCCAGTTGGACGTGGCCCTGGAGGAGGCGTCCGCCGATCTGGGGGTCGGGCCGGTGGGCACGTTTCTTAAGGTGGTCGTCCCCAACATCGGCTCCGCCTTCATGGCCGGGCTGATCTACGCCTTTATGACCGGCATGATCACGGTGAGCGCCATCGCCTTCCTGGTCTCCCCGGGGGCGAACCTGGCCTCCATCTACATCCTGCAACTGGCGGAGATGGGCTATCTGGGTGAGGGCTGCGCCGTGTCGGTGATGCTGATCCTCATCGTGTTCATTTGCGTCGTGGGGCTGAAGTGGATCGCCCGGCGGACCGGCTTCGACATCATCCGGGGGAGATAATGCAACCGCCAATGAACGCAAATGGACGCAAATTCTCGAAGGC
>JACQXP010000167.1 GCA_016208645.1 Candidatus Methylomirabilota bacterium
CGGGTTTCGGTCCATCGTGAACGCCCGGATCACTCCATCGTGAACGCGAAGATCATGTCATCGTGAACGCCGGGATCGGTCATCGTGAACGCGTAGATCTGCATCGTGAACACGCGGATCGGTCATCGTGAACGCCCGGATCGGTCCTCATGAACACGTAGACGAATCCCGGGAAATCGGCGACCCTCGCCCCCGCGAGCGGGCGCCGAGAGCAGCAGCGACGCTGGATAGTCCAGCGCGCCACCCGCTCCAGGAAGGAGTGGAATGGCGACCGAGCGACTATCCATGCGTCAGATCCGCGAGATCCTCCGCCAGAAGTGGGTCCTGACCTGCAGCCACCGGCAGGTGGCCGCCAGCCTGGCTGTCAGTCTCGGGACCGTGACCGGGGTCCTCCGCCGGGCGACCCATGCCGGGTTGGATTGGCCCCAAGTCCAGACCCTGACCGATGACGCCCTGGAGACCCGTCTCTACGGCGCACCGGCCACCCCCGGGGGGACCCGCCCGCTCCCCGATTGCGCCTACCTCCACACCGAACGGCGCAAGCCTGGGGTGACGTTGGAACTGCTCCACCTCGAGTACCTCGAGCAGCACCCCACCGGCTACCGCTACACCCGGTTCTGCGACCTCTACCGCCGCTGGCTCGCCCGCCATCGTCTCCCCATGCGCCAGGACCACCGGGCCGGGGAGAAGGTCTTCGTGGACTACGCCGGGCAGAAGCCCACGATTGTGGATCCCCGCACCGGCGAGATCACTCCCGTCGAACTCTTCGTCGGGGTCCTGGGCGCCTCGAACTACACCTACGCGGAAGCCACCCGCACCCAGCAGGTTCCCGACTGGCTCGCGAGCCACCAGCGGCTGTTCGCGTTCCTTGGGGGGGTCACCGGAGCCATCGTCTGCGACCAACTCAAAAGCGGGGTCACCGTTCCCTGCCGGTACGAGCCCGGCCTGCAGCGGACCTACGACGAGTTCGCCCAGCACTACGGCACCACGATCCTCCCGGCCCGGCCGGCGAAAGCCCGGGACAAGGCCAAGGTCGAAGTGGCCGTGCAG
>JACQXP010000125.1 GCA_016208645.1 Candidatus Methylomirabilota bacterium
AAGGCTTCGACCCCAATTACGGCGCGCGTCCGCTCCGCCGGGCCATCCAGCGCTACGTGGAAGACGCCCTGGCCGAAGAGGTGCTCAAGGGCCGGTTCGGCGAGGGCGGTACCATCCGCATTCGAAAAGCCGCGGGCGCGAGGCTGTACTTCGAGGTGGCCGAGCCGGTCGAGGCGCCCTCGTAACCCCCCCCGCCAGACACGATCGTCCGCACCCATTGCCCCTGCGGGGGCAGTGGGTGCATGCGGCCCCGGATCCTCGGGGAGCCGTTTCTGCCTTCTGGATGACCGGCCTGGGGGGTGCGGCAGGCCACGGATCCCTCCCTCCCGCGCGTCCCCCGGCTGACCACTGGGCTCCGATTTTCTGCTTGGCTTTCGTGAAGGATGGTGATAAGGTCCGCCGACATTTGCCAGCGGATACAGGAATCCGGTGTAGGTTGCTCGTTCGCCACAGCGAGAGCCCGTGACGTCGCTGCTACGCGTTCGGCTGCCCGTCCTTCTCTGCAGTTGTCTCCTCTTCCTCGCCCCACCCCGGTGGGCCGGGGGGCAGGACCAGCCCCTCGTCACCCAGATTGACGTGGTCGGGGCTCGCAAGGTCGAAGAGGCCACCGTCCGCTTCAAGCTCAAGAGTCGCGTCGGGGATTCCTATTCGCCCGAGGTGGTGCGCGAGGACATCAAGGCCCTCTACGGGCTGGGCTACTTCGAGGACATCGTCGTCCAGGCGGACATCTTCGAGGGGGGCCTCAAGCTGACCTTCGTGCTCCATGAGAAGCCCAGCATCCAGAGCATCCGCATCCTGGGGAACCGGAAGCTGGCGGCGGACAAGATCAAGGCCAAGATTGATCTGGTGGAAGGCGCCATCATCCCCCCCGGCGCCCTGCCCAAGAACGCCGAGAAGATCCGACTGTTTTACGAGGAGGAGGGGTATTATCAGGCCCAAGTGGAAGGGCGCGAGGATCGGATCTCCCCCCAGGAGGTGGCCGTCACCTTCAACATCGTGGAGGGGGACAAGTTCGATGTGGGTGAGATCCGGATCGTGGGTAACCGGTATCTGAAGGAGAAAGACATCAAGGGCCGGCTCCAGACCTCGGAGCTGTACCTGTTCTTCTTCAGCGGCACCCTGAAGCGGGAGGAGCTGCGCCGCGACCTGGATCGGATCCGGGCCTACTACCTGGACAACGGGTTCCTGGACATCGCGGTAGAGGAGCCGGAGATCCAGCTCGACGCGCGCCGGAAGAGGCTCCGAATCCTGATCCGGGTCGAGGAAGGTTCCCAGTACCGGATCGGCGATCTCAGCATCAAGGGCAACAGCCTGCTCCCGGAGGCCGAGGTCCGGAGCCTCATCAAGATCCGGGCGGGAGGCATCTTCAGCCGGGAGGCGCTGCAGGGCGACGTGGTGGCCATCACCGACCGCTACGCGGAGCGGGGGTACCTGTTCGCCGACGTGGCGCCCGTCACCGATATCAAACGGGCCGAGAGCACGGTGAACGTCGCCTTGGAGATCACCGAGGGCCGCCAGGCCTTCATCAACCGGATCGAGATCACGGGGAATGTCCGGACCCGGGACAAGGTCATCCGCCGGGAGCTTCGCCTGGTGGAGGGGGATGTCTTCAACAGCACTTTGCAACAACGCAGCCGGCGCAATCTCGAGAACCTCGGATACTTCGAGGAGGTGAAGCTGGACACCAAGCGGGCGGCGGCCGGGGACCGGGTGGATCTGACGGTGGACGTGAAGGAAAAACCGACCGGCGCCTTCACCATCGGTGGCGGGTACAGCTCCGTGGACGGCCCCATCGCCGTGGCCAGCATCTCTCAGAGTAACCTCTTCGGCCTGGGAAAGCGCGCCGCCCTGACGGGGCAGATCGGGGAGCGGGCCAACCGGTACAACGCCCTCTACGGCGACCCCCACTTCCTGGATACCGACTTCCTGATGGAGGTCCGGGGCTTCGAAAACCAGACGCGGTTCCGGAGCAACCAGGGCTTCAACCAGAGCAGCCGGGGGGCGTCGCTGACCGTCGGGCACCTGCTGGTGGAGGAGGTCTTCGGCGCGGCGACCTACACCTACCAGCGAGTGCACATCAAGGACGTGGAGGACTCGGCCCCCTCCCTGGTAAAGCGGCAGGCGGCGGAGTCGGGGGGCGTCTCCAACACCAGCTCCCTGGCCTTTGCCCTGACCCGGGACACGCGCGACTCCTTCAGCGAGCCGACCCGGGGCCTGCGGGCCCGGGCCGCCTTCGAGTACGCCGGGGGTTTCCTGGACGCGGACAACAACTTCACCAAGTACAGCCTGGAGCTGTCCCAGTACTGGCCGCTCTGGTGGAAGTTCGTGGGGCATGTCCGGGGCAACCTCGCCTACGGCGAATCCTTCGGCGATACGCCGACCCTGCCGGTGCAGGAGCGCTTCTTCCTGGGCGGCGTGGGCAGCATCCGCGGGTTCAGGAACTTCACCGTCAGCCCCAGGGAGACCGGTGGGGGCGATGGGCTCACGGGTGGAAACAAGGCCTTCTTCATCAACAACGAGGTCCTGTTCCCTCTCTACGAGCCCTTGAAGATGCGGGGGCTGGTCTTCGTGGATTTGGGCAATGTGTTCGACGAACGGAGCAACTTTGAATGGTCGGTCAAGCGGTCGGCCGGGCTCGGCATCCGGTTCACCTCTCCCATCGGGGCCATCCGGCTGGAATACGGCTTCAACCTGGCTCCCGAGAAGGGGGAGCGAGCCCAGGTGCTCCACTTCAGTGCCGGCACGGCGTTCTAGCCCGGAAAATCCACGAAGGGATTTGTGAATTCTCCGGATCGAATGACCAATGACCAATTTCCAATGACCAATGGAGGGGACGGGTCCGGGGTTGAGGTTCCGGGAGAGAATGGGAGGCAGGGAACGTGAATGTCGGGTTCCAGAGAGGCCGGGGGACGCTGCTGGCCGCGGCGGCTTGGGTGCTCTTCCTGGGGTGGGTGACGCCGGGGTGGGCGGCGCAGGCGGTCCGCCTCGGCATCGTGGATGTGCAACAGGTCTTGAATCAGTCCCAGAAGGGCCTGGCGCTCAAGCAAAAGCTGGATCAGGAGCGGGCGGCACGCCAGAAGGAGTTGGACGCTCGCCAGCAAGAGGTGATGAAGCTCCAGTCCGAGCTGGAGAAGCAGGCCCCGGTGCTGAGCGAGCAGGCCAAGCGGGAGAAATCCGAGGCGATCCAGCGCAAGGTCCGGGACGTCCGCCGGATCGCCGAGGATGCCAACCGGGACTTCGAGAAGCGGGTCCGCGAGGCGGAGATGGACATCACCCGGGGGATCTTTGCGGTGATCCAGGAGTACGGAAAGGACCAGGGCTACACCGTCATCCTGGAACGCAGCACCGTGGTCTTCGGCGCCCCCGCGGTCGACCTGACCGCCGAGATCATCAAGCGGTACGATGGGAAGCAGAAGTAGGCAGAGAGCCGAGAGCCGCGAGCCGAGAGCCGAGAGGGAAGCGCCGAGCGCCGCGAACGGAGAGCCGAGACGGAGCGGGTGAGGAGTTGAGGACTCCCGGCGCATTGTAGACGCACAGGATTTACCGGCAGGACAGGGGAAACGGGACGCCGTGCGACTGGGAGAGTTGGCGGAGCGATTGGGATGCCGGCTCGAGGGAGATGGCGGGCTGGAGATCGGGGGCGTGCGGGGTCTGGAGGACGCGGGCCCGCAGGATCTGACCTTCCTGGCCCAGGAACGGCATCTTCCCCGGCTGGCTGGCTCGGCCGCGGCGGCCGTGATCCTTGCCGAGGGCTGGCCGCCGGTGGATCGCCCCACCCTTCGGACCTCCAACCCGTACCTCGCCTTCGCGCGCGCCTTGAGCCTGTTCCATCCCGCATCCGTCCCGCCCCCCGGCATCCACCCCACGGCGGTGGTGGCGTCTGACGCGCGCGTGGCCGCCAGTGCCAGCGTGGGCCCGTTCAGCGTCCTGGGTCCGGGCGCAGAGGTGGGAGCAGACACGATCGTGGAGGCCCAGGTGGCCGTGGGCGCCGGGGTGCGGATCGGCCGGGGCTGCCGGATCTTCCCCCAGGTGACCCTGCGGGACGGCGTCGAGCTGGGGGATCGGGTCACCGTGCACAGCGGGGCCGTGATTGGCGCCGACGGCTTTGGCTACGCCCGGGACGGCCATCGCTACGTCAAGATCCCCCAGATCGGCCGGGTCGTGATCGAGGATGAGGTGGAGATCGGGGCGAACGTGACCATTGACCGGGCCACCCTGGGAGAGACCCGCATTGGACGCGGGACGAAGATTGACAATCTGGTCCAGATCGGGCACAACGTCCGCGTGGGGGCCGACACGGTGATCGTCGCGCAGGTCGGCATCTCGGGCAGCACGCGCATCGGATCCCGGGTCACGCTGGCCGGTCAGGTCGGCGTGGTGGACCATGTGGACATCGGCGATGACGTGATCGTGGGCGCGCAAGCGGGCGTGACGAAGGACATCCCGGCGGGCTCTGTGGTCCTGGGATCGCCGGCCGTCCCCCACCGTGAGTTTAAGCGGCAGTTGGCAGCGGCCGCGAGGCTACCGGAGCTGCGCAAGATCCTGCGCGCGCTGGAGGAACGCCTGGCAGCCTTGGAGGCCCGCCTGTCAAGATAAGGGGCAGGCGGAGGGAGCAGAACATGTTGGGCCAGAAGGAGATCCAGGAGACCCTCCCGCACCGGTACCCGTTTCTCCTGGTGGATCGCATCCTGGAGCTGGAACTGGGCAAGCGGGTGGTGGGGATCAAGAACGTCACGATCAACGAGCCGTTCTTCCGGGGCCACTTCCCGGGCCATCCAATCATGCCGGGGGTCCTCATCGTGGAGGCCATGGCCCAGGTCGGCGGGGTGCTCCTGATGCGCAGCCTGGACGCGCGGGCCGAGAAGAAGGTGATGTACTTCACCGGCATTGATCGGGCCCGGTTCCGGCGACCCGTGGTCCCCGGCGACCAGATCCGGTTCGAACTGGAGATCCTCCAGCTCCGCCGGCAGGTCTGCCGGATGAAGTGCGCGGCCTACGTGGATGGGACGCTGGTGGCGGAGGCGGAATTGAGCTCGGTGGTGGTGGACCGCGATCCCGCGGCGTCGGGGGACGCCCCCCTCACGGTGTAGACTGGATCGAAATGTCGAATATCGAACAGCGAATGATGAACTTCGAACGGGCGGGAGCGCCGGGGTATCGGGTTCCTCGTTCGACATTCGTAATTCGAGATTCGGCATGGTGGGTTTTTGAGCGGAGACGAAGGGGGTAACGTGGTCACCGTTCATCCCACGGCCGTGGTGGAGCCCGGCGCGGAGTTGGCGGCCGGGGTCCAGGTGGGCGCCTACGCCATCCTGGGCTCGCAGGTGCGCCTGGGGCCCGGCACCTGCGTGGGCAGCCACACGATCCTGGAAGGCCGGGCGGACATCGGCGCGGACTGCCGCATCGGGTCCCACGTGATCATCGGGGCCCCGCCCCAGGACGTGAAGTACCACGGGGAGCCCACCGGGGTGGTCATCGGCGACCGCACCCTGGTGCGGGAGTTCGCCACGATCCACCGCGCCAGCACCGGCGGCTCGGGCGTCACCCGCGTTGGGCCGGAGAGCTTCATCATGGCCTATGCCCACGTGGCCCACGATTGCCAGTTGGGGGAACAGGTCATCATGGCCAACCAGGCCTCCCTGGCGGGCCACGTGGAGATCGGCCGGTGCGCCGTGATCGGGGGCATGAGCGGCGTGCACCAGTTCGTGCGGATCGGCGAATACGCGTTCCTGGGCGCCTGCTCCGCCGTCCTGCAAGACATCCCCCCCTTCGTCAAGGCCCAGGGAAACCGGGCCAAGCCCTATGGCCTCAACGTCGTGGGGCTCCGGCGGGCGGGGTTCTCGGCCGAAGCAATCCAGGCACTGAAACAGGCCTACCGCATCGTCTTCCTCTCCGACCTGAATACCTCCCAGGCGCTGGCGCAACTGGAGCAGGAGCTCAGCGGACCCCCCGAGGTGCAGCGATTCATTGACTTCATCAAGCGGTCCCAGCGCGGGATCAGCAAGTAGTCGGCGATGGAAGCGCTGGGAATCCTCGCGGGCAGCGGCCGGCTCCCGTTCGTTGCCGCGGCCGAGGCGCGGCGCCAGGGCCTGCGCGTCGTCGCCGTCGCCATCAAAGACGAGGCCGACCCCGGGCTGGCCGCCGAGGTGGAGGCCATCCACTGGGTCCAGGTGGGGCAGTTGGGCGCCGTGGTCCGCGCCCTCCGCCAGGAGGGGGTGACCGACGCCATCCTGCTGGGGAAGGTGGAGATCACCCGGTTGTTCTCCCGGGCCCGCCCGGACCTGCTGGGAGCCAAGGTCCTCCTGAAGGCGCGGGACCTGCGCGGGGACAGCATCCTGGAAGCCATCGTGGACGCCCTGGCTGCGGAGGGGATCCGGGTCCTGGAGACGCCCCGCTTTCTCGGCCCCCTGCTGGTGCGCCCCGGACAGTTGACCCGGCGGGCCCCCACGGCACGGGAACAACGCGACATCGTCCTGGGCCGGGACGTCGCCCGGCAGGTGGCTGCCCTCCGGATCGGGCAGACGGTAGTCCTCAAACAGGGGACCGTGCTGGCGGTCGAATCGGCCGAGGGGACCGACGCCGCCATCCGGCGGGGCGGGGAGTTGGGCCGGGGGGGGATCGTGGTGGTGAAGGTGAGCCGTCCCGACCAAGATCTCCGGTTCGATCTCCCCACGATCGGCGCGGAGACGCTTGTCGTCTTGCGGGAGGCCGGCGCCACCGCCCTGGCCCTGGACGCGGGACGCACCCTGCTCCTGGATCGGGAGCGGTTCGTGGCCGGGGCGGACGAGCTGGACCTGGCGGTGGTCGCGGACTGAGCCCAATCCGTTCGAAATTCGCCGTTCGAAGTTCGTCATTCGATATTGCCGACGAGGACCCTCGAATGTCGAATATCGAACGCGGAATGTCGAATGACGAAGTGAAGATGTCGAATGGGGACAGGTGAGCCGAAGTTGAAAGTTGCCGTCGTTGGCGTCGGCCACCTGGGCCAGCACCACGCGCGGATCTACACCGAGCTGTCCGGTGTGGAGCTGGTGGCGGTGGCGGACGTCGCCGAGGGGCGCCGGCGTGAGGTGGGCGGGCGGCTCAAGGTCGCGGCCGTGGCGGACTATCGGACGCTGCTGGGCAAGGTGGACGCCGTCAGCGTCGCCGTCCCCACGTGGCTGCACCACGAGATCGCCCGGGACTTCCTGCTGGCGGGGAGCGATGTCCTGGTCGAGAAGCCGATCACCCGCACGCTCGCCGAGGCGGACGATCTCATCGCCACAGCCGCGGCCGGGGGCCGAATCCTCCAGGTGGGCCATAGCGAGCGGTATAACGGCGGCGTCCAGGCCCTGGCCGCGCAGGTCCAGGAGCCCGGGTTCATCGAGGTCCACCGCATGGGACCGTTCCCGGGCCGCGGGACCGACGTGGACGTGGTGCTGGACCTCATGATCCACGATATTGACATCATCCTGACCCTGGTCAAGTCGCCGGTCACGGCCGTCAGCGCCGTGGGCGTGCCCGTGGTCTCCGACCAGGTGGACATCGCCAACGCCCGGGTGGAGTTCGCCTCGGGCTGCGTGGCCAACCTCACCGCCAGCCGGGTGAGCGGCGAGCGACTGCGCAAGATCCGGGTCTTCCAGCGGGACACCTACTTCGTCCTGGATTACGCCAGCCAGGAACTGCACCTGTTCCGGCCGACCTCCGCCGACGGGTCGGGGAGATCGCGGCTCGCCCGGGTGGACATCCCGGTGGCGCGGGTGGAGCCGTTGCAGCAGGAGCTCTCGGATTTCGTGCACAGCGTGCGGACCCGCCGCCCGCCCATGGTGTCGGGCGAGGCCGGGAGGGAGGCGGTCGCCGTGGCGGCCCAGATCATCGAGCGCCTCTAACCCGGATAATTCACGAACGGTCCCGTGAATTCTCCGGACCAAATGACGCTGGTGGATCGGTGGATGGGTGGATTCGTGAGTGATGAACGCCGCAGGCCGATTTCCTGAACCACGGATTCACCAGTCCACGGGTCCACGCATGCATGGGTCGCCCGCCGGGCCCCGGATCCTGATCGTGGCGGGGGAGGCCTCGGGCGATCTGCACGGCGCGCGCCTGGTGGCAGCGCTCCGGCGACTGGCCCCAGAGCTCACCCTGGAGGGCATGGGTGGGGGACAGATGCGGGACGCCGGCGTGCACCTTTTGGCCGACGCCGGCGACACCGCCGTGGTGGGGCTCACCGAGCTGTGGGAGAAGCGGCGGGCCCTGCGGGATGCGCTCCGGCGCCTGCGCCAGCACCTGGCGACCGCTCGTCCTGCCCTGCTGATCTGCATCGACTTCCCGGACTTCAACCTCCTGCTGGCGCGCACGGCTCGTCGCCTCCGCATCCCGGTTTGCTACTTCATCAGCCCGCAGGTCTGGGCATGGCGACGCGGCCGGATCCGGACGATCCGCCGTCTCGTGCGGAAGATGCTCGTCCTGTTCCCGTTCGAGGAAGCCATGTACCAGAAGGCCGGCGTGGACGTGACGTTCGTGGGGCATCCCCTCCTGGACGCACTGGCCGACGTGCCGCCGCGAGAGGCCTGCCGGGCGGCGCTGGGCGTCGCGAGCCCCTGCCCGGTCCTGGGACTGCTGCCCGGCAGCCGTGAGGCGGAGATCCGGCGCCACCTGCCGCTGCTCTTGGGGGCGGCGGCCCGCCTGGCCGGGGGTCGTCCCGATCTGCGGCTGCTCCTGGGGCTGGCGCCCTCGCTGGATGACCGGGCGGTCGAGGCGGCGGTGGCGGCCTCGGGGATCCGGCCGACGATCATCCAGGGACGGACCCCCGAGCTGATCCGTGCGGCCGATCTGGTCCTGGCGGTGTCGGGGACGGTGACCCTCGAGGCCGCCATCCTGGGAACGCCCATGGTCATCACGTATCGCGTGGGGACGCTCTCCTGGGCTCTCGGGCGACTCCTGGTCCGGGTGCGGTTCATCGGGCTGCCGAACCTGGTGGCGGACGAGGGCATTGTCCCGGAGCTGATTCAGTTCGCGGCCACGCCGGAGCGACTGGCCCTCACCGCGGCGGCGATCCTGGAATCGCCCGAGCGCCAGGCCCGGATGCGGGCGGCTCTGGCCGAGGTCCGGACGCGGCTGGGGGCACCGGGAGCCGCGGAACGCGCCGCCCGGGAAGTTCTGGCGCTGCTCCCAGCTTCGTGAGGGTCACAGCATCGCCATGAGCAGACACTGGCGTTCCCCTCGAGATTGGCCGATCAGCCTGACCCTGGGCCCCTGGCTTGCCAGCCACCTGATGCGGATCGGCATGGCCACCCTTCGCCGCTCGGATGTGGGGCGCCAGCATCCGGAGGCCTGCTGGGCCAGGGGGGAGCGGATCGTCGTGGCCTTCTGGCACGGGCGGCTCCTGATGATGCCGTTCGCCTCTCCTGGACTGCGGGCCACGGTCCTCATCAGCCAGCACCGGGACGGCGAGTACATCACGCGGATCGCCGAACGGCTGGGCTTCACGGTGGTGCGGGGATCGGCCACGCGCGGCGGGGCCCACGCCTTCAAACAGCTCCTCCGGAGCTTGCGACATGGCAGCCACGTGGGCATCACCCCCGACGGGCCGAAAGGGCCGCGGCAGCGGGTGAAATCCGGCGTCGTTGAATTGGCGCGCCTGTCGGGGATGCCCATTCTGCCAGTCGCCTTCGGGGCGTGGCCCCGGACGATCCTGAAGAGCTGGGACCAGTTCCTGGTCCCCTATCCCTTCAGCCGCGGGGTCTACGTCTGGGGCGAGCCCATCTACGTGCCGGCGGATGCCGACAAAGCCGCAGTGGAGAAGTTCCAGTCCCTGCTGGCCGAACGACTGGACGCCCTGGTTGCGGAGGCGGACACGCGGGCCGCAAACGGATGAAACGCGTTCGGGGCACCCACGCCATTGCGGTGGATCCCCACCGCCGTGGCGTGGGTGCCGCGAACCACCGAACTTTTTTGGAAGCATGATGTACTGGCTCTACAGCCTCGGGCTCGGTGCCTTCTTCCTGGGGGGACTGCCGGTCTTCATGGCCCAGGCGATCCTGCGGGGAAAGTACCGCCGGGGCCTGCCCGAGCGGTTGGGGCGGGTCCCGGCCTGGGCAGGACTGGTGCCGCCCGTCTGGCTGCATGCGGTCTCCGTGGGTGAGGTCATGGCGGCCATCCCGCTGGCGCGGGAGCTGGCGGGGCGTCGGCCGGACCTCCCGCTCCTGGTCTCCACGGTCACGGACACCGGCCGCGCCGTGGCGGAGCAGCGGCTGCCGGCCAAGCAGTTCGTCTTTTTTCCCGTGGATCTCGGGTGGGCCGTCGAGCCGGCGCTGGACCGGCTCCGCCCGCGGATCGTGCTGCTCACCGAGACGGAGATCTGGCCGAATTTCATCCGTGCCTGCGGGGCCCGTGGCGTCCCCGTGGTGCTGATCAATGGCCGGATCTCCCCGCGCTCTTATCCCCGCTATCGTCGGGTGCGCCGGCTCTTTGCGCAGGTGCTCCGGGGGATCCGGCTCTTTTGCATGCAGACCGCGCAGGATGCGGAGCGGATCCTGCTCTTGGGCGCGCCCGCAGATCGCGTTCGGGTCGTGGGCAACCTGAAATATGATCTCCCCACCCTGGGCGCGGCGCCGGATGTAGCGGGCGTGCGAGCGCGGCTCGCCCTCTCGCCGGACCGGCGGCTCATCGTGGCCGGGAGCACCCACCGGGGCGAGGATGAGGTCCTCCTGGAGGTCTTCCGGGACCTCCGCCGCTCCCGAGAAGACCTGTGCCTCCTGCTCGCGCCGCGGCATCCAGAGCGGCTGGACGAGGTGGAGCGGCTCGTCCGACGGGCGGGGCTGACCTGGGTTCGCCGCAGCCAGTTGCCGGCGAAACCTTTGGACGGAGCCTCAGTCATCCTCCTGGACACCATGGGGGAACTGGCGCTCCTGTATGCCGCTGCAACAGTGGTGTTCATCGGGGGCAGCCTGATCCCTCACGGGGGGCAGAACATGCTCGAGCCGGCGGCTGTCGGGCGCCCCGTCCTCCACGGTCCCCACATGGGCAACTTCGCCGAGATGCGGGATCTGTTCCGGCAGGCGGGGGCGGCCATCCAGGTGGAGGATGGGATCGGCCTCGGCGAGAAGCTGGCGGCGCTTTTGGATGATCCGGCGCGGGCCGACCGGATGGGGAAGGCGGGCCGCCAGATCGTGGAGACCCACCGGGGCGCCGGTCACCGGACCCTGGACCTGCTGGAGGCGCTCTTGTGAGCCTGGGCGCCGCCCTCCGAAGCTACTCCCTGGGGGCGATGCAGGCGGGGCAGCCGACGCCGGGCCAGCGCGCCTGGCGCCTCGTGTTGACGGCCGCAGCGGCCGGATATCGCGCAGGCGTCGGCGTGCGCGCGTGGGCCTTCGCCTCGGGGCTGCGGGGCGTCCGGCGCCTGCCCTGCCCGGTCATCTGCGTCGGCAACCTGACCGTGGGGGGAAGCGGGAAGACCCCGTGCACGATCGCCCTGGCGCGCTGGTTCCGCGCCCGGGGCCGGGCCGTCGGGATCCTGCTCCGCGGGTACGGAGGCCGGGAGTCCGGGGTGAGGGTGGCGGCGGACGATCGCGGGGTTTCCGCCCGATGGGAATCGGTGGGTGACGAGGCCATCCTGCTGGCGCGGCGGCTGCCCGGCGTCCCGGTCGTCGTGGGCGCCGACCGCTTCCGGGCCGGCCAGGAGGCCCTGCGGCGGTTTCGACCGGATGTCCTGCTGCTCGACGACGGGTTTCAGCACCGGCAACTGCATCGCGACCTGGATCTCGTCATGGTGGATGCGACTGATCCGTTCGGCGGCGGGTGGCTCTTGCCGCGGGGACGGCTGCGGGAGCCCGTCGTGGGGCTTCGCCGCGCTCACGCGGTGATCCTGAGCCGGACGGATCAGGCCCCGGACCTCGCCAGTCTCCGGCGGTGCCTGGAGCAGATCGTTCCCGGCGCGCCCCAGATCCTCACGCGCCATCGCCCGTCCCGTCTGGCCGATCTGGGGGGCGGCGAGGAACATCCGCTGGAATGGCTGGCGGGCCGCCGGATCCTGGCGGTCTGCGGCATCGCCAATCCCGGGGGGCTTCACCGGACGCTCACGGACCTCGGGGCGATGCTGGTCGGGACGGCGGTGTTTCCCGATCACCATCCCTATGGGCCAGCGGATCTGCTCCGGGTGGATCGGATGGCCCGGGAGGGGCGCGCCGAGCTCGTCGTCACCACGGAGAAGGACGCGATCCGGATGCCGGCGCCGCAGGCGGTCCCGCACGGGGCCGGGACGCCGGGCCGGCCGATGCTGGTGCTCCAGGTGGAGCTGGAGGTCACCGAGGGAGCGGAATCGCTCGAGCGGCTGCTGATGGGGTGCGGGGGAGGGGGACGTGGCTGAGCGGTCCCGCTGGAGCCCGGCGGCGCTCCTGGAATGGGGACTGGTCGTGTGTCTTGCCAGGACGTTCGCCTGGCTGCCGGAATCGGCGGCGTATGCCCTGGGGGTGGGGGCGGGCCGCCTGGCCTTCCGGCTGGACGGGAGACATCGCGCCATCACCGTGGAGAATCTCGCCCGGGCCTTTCCGGGCAAGTTCTCCCCCCCAGAGGTCGAGGCGCTGGCGCGGGCCGTGTTCGAGAACCTGGGACGGACGGCCGTGGACGTGGCGCGCTCGGACCGCCTCCTGCGCGGGTCGAGCCCGGAGGCCGTGCGTATTGACGGCCTGGCCCGGTTGCAGGAGGCCCGGCGGCGCGGCAAGGGGGTTCTCGTGATCACGGCCCACCTCGGTCCTTGGGAGCTTTTGCCTGTCATCATGGCCACTCGCTATGGGCCGGGCCATATGGTGGCCAGGCCTCTGGACAATCCCAGATTGGACGATCTGCTCACAGCCCTGCGGGAGCGGGGGGGAAATCGGGTCATCCGGAAGCGCGACGCGATCCTGGCGGTCCTCCCGATCCTCCGCCGCGGCGAGATGGTGGGCATTCTGATCGACCAGCACATCAGCGAGAAGGATGGGGTCGTCGTTCCCTTCTTCGGTCGCCCCGCCTCAACCGTCTTTGCGCCGGCCCTCCTGGCCTTGCGGTCGGGGGCGGCCGTCCTGCCCGCGGGCATCATCCGGGAGGGACGGGGGCGATACCGGGTCCGGGTCGCGGAAGAGGTGCCCGTGCGGCGGAGCGGAGACTTGAGGGCCGACCTGGTGGAGAACACGGCACGGTTCACGGCGGCCATCGAGGCGTTCATCCGGGTGCATCCGGATCAGTGGTTCTGGGTGCACCGGCGGTGGAAGACGCAGCTCCCGCTGGATCCGAAACTGGAAACTGGAAATCGGAAACTGGATGCGGACCCGGAACGTGTCGGAAGCGTCTCCGAGACAGACTAAGGTCCGCTCCCGAGCCCCAATTTCCAGTCAGCAACGACACCGGCGCCATGAATCTTTTTGATGCCTCTCTCGGCTCTCGGCTCTCGACTCGCGGCTCTCCGGCGGCGTTCCTGGACCGCGACGGCACGGTCATCGAGGATCTCGGCTATCTGGGCGATCCAGCAGGGATCCGGTTCATCCCGGGCGCGCTGGAGGCCCTGCGGGCCCTCCGGCGCGCGGGGTTCCGGCTGGTCCTGGTGACGAACCAGGCCGGTGTGGCGCGAGGCCTGATCAGCGAGGCGGACGTTCGCCGGGTCAACGGCCGTCTGGCGGGCCTCCTGGCCGAGGCGGGAATTCCCCTCGACGGGATCTACTACTGTCCGCACCATCCGGAATACGGGCCGCCGGAATACCGGCGCGACTGCGACTGCCGCAAGCCGCGGCCGGGGATGATTCGGCAGGCCGTTCGCGACCTCGGGCTGGATCCCGCACGGTCGGTGGTCATCGGGGACCACGTCAGCGATGCCCTGCTGGCCCAGGCGTTCCCCGGGATGCGGGGGATCCTGCTGCGCACCGGGCACGGTGCCGAGCAGTGGCAGAAGATCCAGCAGGGTGAGCTGGCGCGCCCGGAACACGTTGCGGATGATCTCCGGGTGGCCGTGGAATGGTTCCTGGCCCGGGCAGGAGGGCAGGATGTCGTCGGTTCCCATCCGGCTTGACGGCGCCCGGCGAATCCTGCTGGTCAAGCCGAGCGCCCTGGGCGATGTGATCCACGCCCTCCCCGTGGCGGCCACCCTCCGCCGCCGCTACCCGAATATTCGCCTGGACTGGCTCGTCGAAGAAGAAGCGGCAGACCTCGTCACGGGACACCCCGCTCTGAGCGGGGTCGTGGTGTCGGGAAGGCGACGGTGGCTGCGGCAGCTCCGGAATCCGGTGGAGATCCCCCGAACGCTGATGGAGGCGAGACGCTTCGCCGCGGATCTCCGGCGCCGGCGCTACGGCGCGGTGCTGGACCTCCAGGGACTGTTCAAGAGCGCGCTTTACGTCCTGGCGACCGGGGCTCCCATCCGGGTCGGCTTTGCCGAGGGGCGGGAGGGGGCGACGCGGGTCCTCACGCATCGGGTCGTGGCGCCGCCCCAGCCGGTGCACGCGGTGGACCGGTACCTGGCGCTGGCCGCGGCCGTGGATGCGACCGAGCCGGTTCGCGAGTTCCACATCGCCCTGGGTCCGGAGGATCTGGCCGCGGCGAGATCCCACCTGGCGGCTTGCCGGGTACCCCCTGGGTGCCCATGCGTCGTGTTGCACCCGGCGGCCCGCTGGCGCACCAAGCTGTGGGAGGTGGAGCGATGGCGCGAACTGGCGGCGTCGCTCCTGGCGGAAGGGATGGGGGTGATCCTCACCGGCAGCCGGCAGGATGAGGCGTTGGCGGCGACGATCGTGACCGGCCTTTCCCCGCCGCCCGTGTCGCTGGTGGGGCGACTGTCCTTGAAGCAGCTTGTGGCCGTCCTTCGGGATGTGGACCTCATGATCACGGTGGACTCGGGCCCCATGCACATGGCTGCCGCGGTGGGGACCCCGGTCGTGGCCCTGTTCGGCCCCACCGATCCGCGGCGCACGGGACCGCTGGGGCCGGGGGCCGTCCTGCGGCGCGAGCTGCCCTGCAGCCCCTGCCTGCGGCGAGGCTGCCAGATCGCGGACACCTATCGCTGCATGCGCGATCTCGGCGTCGCCGAGGTCCTGCAGGCGAGCCGAGAGCTTCTCCGCACCCGTGCCCGACTCTGATGAAACCGCAAATGAACGCAAATAGACGCAAATGGTTCTCTCGGGCGGGCTCTCAGACAAAGAGGTCATCATTTGCGTTCATTCGCGTTTATTTGCGGTTGCATTTGGTTTTGATCGCGGTGCTGGTTTTCTTGGGACACGCATGGGCGGGGCAGGCGGCCGAGATGGAGCGCCTCTACCGCGAGGGCGAACGGTTGGTCTATGACGTGAGCTGGCTGGGGATCAAGGGGGGGCAGGCCACGCTCGAAGTCCGGGGCGTGGTCCAGCTCGACGGCCAGCGGGCGTACCACGTGGTGACGACGGCGACCTCGGGTCCCGTGCTGTCCAAGATCTACCGGGTGGACGACCGGACCGAATCCTACATCGCGCTCCACCCGATGCGGGCGCTGCGGTTCGAGAAGCACCTGCGGGAGGGCCGCTACCGGCACAGCAGCCAGACGGAGTTCGACCACGAAAAGGGCCGGGCGAGCTTCCGGTACCTGGATTTCAGCCGGGTGCCGCGGGAGGTCTCGCGGCTGGAAGAGGCGGAGCGCTACGGAACGTACGTGAACCAGGAGTTTCCCCTCACCCCCGGTGCCCTGGATGAGCTGTCGGTCCTGTACTACGTGCGGACCCTGCCCCTGGCCTCCAGCACGACGGTCGTGACCAGCGTGTTTGCCAGCAAGAAGAATTGGGACCTGGAGGTCAAGGTGCTGCGGCGGGAACCCTTGGAGACGGCCCTGGGCCGCCGAGACACGGTGGTGGTGGAGCCCCTCCTGAAATTCGAGGGGATCTTCCAGCGGAAGGGCCGGATGATCGTCTGGATGACGGACGATGCGGAGAGGATCCCGGTGCAGATGAAGAGCGAGATCATCATCGGCAGCTTCGTGGCGAGCCTTACCCGGCGGGAGGTCGGGACGCCCCCGCCGCGGCTGGACCTTCCGGGAGGGCCAGCCCAATGACGGTCATGCCCGCCTCCCTGGTCACGGGCGCCGCGGGATTCATCGGCTCGCACCTGTGCGAGCGCCTCCTTCAGGCGGGTCACCGGGTCGTCGGCCTGGACGCCTTCACGGACTATTATCCCCGGGCGGTCAAGGAGGCGAACCTCGGCACGCTTCGGACCCGCCCCGACTTCCGGTTCCTGGAGGTGGATCTGGCGCGGGCCGACCTCGCGCCGGTCGTGGCCGAGGCCGACTTCATCTTCCACCAGGCCGGACAGCCCGGCGTCCGCGCGAGCTGGGGCAGGGAATTCGACGTGTACGTCGAGCACAACATCCGGGCGACGCAGCGCCTGCTCGAAGCGGCCAGGGGATCGGCCCGCCTCCAGCGACTGGTATTTGCGTCCTCCTCTTCGGTATACGGGGAGACATCCGACCTGCCGCTCCGGGAACACTCTCCGACGCGCCCGTTCTCGCCGTACGGCGTGACCAAGCTGGCGGCCGAACACCTGTGCTCCCTGTACCACGCCAATTACGGGCTCCCCACGGTGGCCCTGCGCTATTTCACCGTCTACGGGCCAAGGCAGCGGCCGGACATGGCCTTCCACAAGTTCATACGGGCGGCGCTCCAGGACCGGCCCATCGTCCTGTACGGGGACGGGGAGCAGACCCGCGACTTCACCTACGTGGGTGACGCCGTGGAGGCGAATTGGCTGGCCCTGGCTCCCCGCGCGGTGGGGCAGGTGTTCAACATCGGCGGCGGCTCCCGCTGCAGCGTCATCCAGGTCCTGGCCAGCCTGGAGGAGATCCTGGGGCGGCCCATCCGTCGCGACCAGCGCCCGACCCCGCCGGGGGACGTCCGCCACACCTGGGCGGACACCACCCGCGCCCGCGAGGTCCTGGGGTTCTCGCCCCGCGCTTCCCTCCAGGAGGGTCTGGCCCGCCAGGTGGCATGGCTCCGGATGACCGCCCCCCCGGAGAGCGGATAGCTCTCGCCTCGACATCCACCTTTCTCGCACCTCCACCTCGCTGCCAGGGCTATCCAGATTCCCCGACGGTCCATCGGCCCTATCGGGGCAGCTTCCTTCCTGCCTCTTCGCTTGGACCGAAAGGACCGTGTCCCGAGACAATCTCTGGAAAGACCTTGACGCTCCCCATCGGTTCAATTGAACATGTATGGAGGGGCGAGCTTGTGGGACCATCGGGGGGCCGTGATGGATCGAGCGGGCTCCACTGCGGGGGCCGGGACGAACGGGGAGGGGGAGGAGGAGCGTCATGAAGCGCATGGGGTGGATTTCGATGCTCGCCATTGCCCTGGTATGCATGGCGACGTCAGCCAGCGTCGCCGGTGAGGTCATCAAGGTGGGGTTGCCCCTCCCGCTCACGGGCATCCATGCCAAGTTTGGCGAGGCCATTCGGAATGCCTACCTGCTGGGCCTGGAGGAGATCACCGCGGCCGGCGGCGTGACCAAGGGGGCGTTCAAAGGGAGCAAGATCGAGCTCCTCATCGAGGACACCACCAGCAAGCCAGAGGTGGCGCGCTCGGCGGTGGAGAAGTTGATCACGCGGGACAAGGTTCCGATGATCGTCGGCGAGTATTCGAGCTCCAACACCTTCGCCGTGGCGGCCGTGGCCGATAAGTTCCAGATCCCGTATCTCTCCCAGACCGGGGCGGCCGATAACATCACGTCGCAGGGGTGGAAGTGGATCTTCCGGGTTAACCAGCCCGCCAGCGAGTACGCCGGAGGCCTAGCCCTACGAGGCGGGGGCCATTGACTTCAAACCGATGCTGCTCAAGGTGAAGGCCAAGAGCCCGGACGTGGTGTTCATGGTCTCCTATCTCATGGACGCCATGCTCCTGATGCGGCAGTCGAAAGAGTTGGACATCAACCCCAAGATCTTCGCCGGGGGCGCCGCCGGCTTCACCATGCCGGAGTTCATCGAGGGGGCCAGGGGGGCCGCGGAGCTGGTCTATTCCGCCACCCTCTGGGCGCCCGACGTGAAGTACAAGGGGGCCAGGGAGTTCTACGACAAATACTACAAGAAGTACGGGGTGCATCCCGAGTACCACTCCACCGAGGGATACGCGGCGGCCTACGTCCTGAAGGATGTTCTGGAGCGGACGAAGTCGCTGAAAAACGAGGACCTGCGGGAGGCCCTGGCCGCGACCGACCTGATGACCCCCTTCGGTCCCGTGAAGTTCGTGGCGTACAAGAAGTTCACCAACCAGAACCATCTGCCGACGCTCCTGGTCCAGATCCAGAAGGGGAAGCTGGTGACCGTCTGGCCGAAGGAGTTTGCCGCGGCGGACTACGTGTACCCGGTGCCCAAGTGGGCCGAGCGGAAGTAATTGAAAATTTCAAACTGACAATGGAAAACCGACAACGGGGCCGGACGTAGTTCGGCCCACAGGCGCCGGGCACCCGGGGATTGTTCATTGCCCGTTGTCGGTTCTCCATTTTTCATTGCAAGGCCGCATCATGGACTTGACTATCCTGCTCCAGACCGTCCTGGCCGGCGTCCTTGTCGGGGGGCTCTACGGCCTCATCGGCATGGGGATGGCGATCAACTTCGGCGTCCTCCGCATCATCAACCTGGCCCAGGGCGAGCTGTTGATGGTCGGCATGTATGTCTGCTACTGGGTCTTCACGCTCTGGGGCCTCGACCCGCTCCTCTCCCCCGTGGTGACGATTCCGTTCCTATTTGTGCTGGGAGTCGTCATCCACCGGTTCCTCCTGACCCCGCTCATCCGGGCGCGGGCGCTCCCGGAGAATCAGATCCTGCTGACGGTGGGGGTTGGGCTGGTGTTGACCAACGCGGCCCTCCTGGCCTTCACCTCTAACTACCGCACCATCACCACAAGCTATTCGGCCTCGCTGATCACGCTGGGCTCCATCGCCGTCAGCCTCCCGGCCGTGCTGGCCTTCGGCATCGCCATGCTGGTCTCCTCGGCGCTATGGCTCTTCCTGATGAAGACCGACCTGGGCAAGTGCATCCGGGCCACGGCCCAGGATCCGGATGCCGCCCTGCTGATGGGGGTCAACGTCGAGCGGATCTCCGTCATCACCTTCGGCATCGGCGCCGCCCTGGAGGGGGCCGCGGGATCCCTCCTGGTCCTCGTCTACTACCTGTTCCCGGCCCTGGGCGGCATCTTCACCCTCAAGGCGTTCATCGTGGTGGTCCTGGGCGGCCTGGGGAGTACCCTGGGGGCCCTCCTGGGGGGGATCGTCCTGGGCCTGGCAGAATCGTTGGGGGCGGTCTTCGTCTCCACCGGCTATAAGGATGCCATCGGCTTCATCGTCTTCGTCCTCATGTTGATCTTCCGGCCCGCCGGCCTGGTGGGCAAGGCGCGGATGTAAGGGGCCTTCATGGCGGCGCGGGGGGGAAAGGGCTGGCGTTGGGGTGGGGCGGTCCTGGGTGTGGCTGTGCTCCTGGGGTTCCCGATCGTTGTGTCCGACGTGTACCTGCAGCACCTGGCCATCTTCTTTTTGCTCTGGGTGACGCTGGGCACGAGCTGGAACCTGCTGGGCGGATACGCGGGCCAGATCTCCTTCGGGCACGCCGCCTTCTTCGGCATGGGGGCCTACACCTCCAGCCTTCTCTTTGCGAAGCTGGGATTTCCCCCGTGGCCAGGGATGCTGCTGGGGGGCGTGGCGGGGATCCTCCTGGCCCTCCCCATGGGTCACATCTGCTTCCGCCTGCGGGGACCGTTCTTTGCCCTGTCCATGCTGGCCCTCTCGGAGTTCCTCCGACTCGTAACCCTGAACTGGCGCGATCTCACGGAAGGGGCGGTGGGGATCCTGCTGCCGCCCTTCTTCATCAGCAAGCTGCCCTATTACTACATCGCCCTGGCCCTGGCGGCCGCGACCATGCTGGCCACGTGGTTCCTGGTGGATTCCAAGGTAGGGTTCTACCTGCTGGCCATCCGGGAAGACCAGGACGCGGCCGAGGCCCTCGGCATCGACACCACCTGGTACAAACTGGTGGCCCTCATGGTGAGCGCCTTCTTCTCGGCGATGGCTGGAAGCTACTACGCCAACTACATGGCCTACATCGATCCACCGATCGTGTTTTCCATCGTGGACATCTCCATCGCCATGATCCTGGTGGCGGTGCTGGGCGGGATGGGCACGCTGTGGGGCCCCGTCGTGGGAGCCCTGGTCATCGTGACCCTGTCGGAGGCCTTCCGCGCCTACTTCGCCGCCGCCCACCTGATCGTGTACGGGGTCCTCATCATCGTGGTCATCGTCTTCATGCCCGAGGGCATCGTCGGGAGCTTGGCCGCCCGGGGGCCGCGGTGGCTCCGGCCTCGGATGGCAACGGACGCGCCCGGGGCCAGCCAGGGGTGATGATATGGGCTGGATGCTGGATGTCCGGAAGCTCTCCAAGGTCTTCGGCGGCCTCCCGGCCCTTGTGAACGTGGATTTTGGCATCGCCCCCGGGGAGATCGTCGGCCTCATCGGCCCCAACGGCGCCGGAAAGACCACGCTCTTCAATGTCATCACCGGGGTGTTCCGGCCGACCTCCGGGGAGATCCTCTTCGAAGGGAAGAACCTGGTGGGCCTGAAGCCCCATGACATCTGCCGGCTCGGCATCACGCGCACCTTCCAGGTGGTGAAACCGCTTCCGAAGATGACGGTCCTGGAAAACGTCATGGTGGGGGCCTTCGCCCGGGTCGGGACCAAGGAAGAGGCGCGGGAGATTGCTCTCCGCGAGCTTGAGTTCACCGGCCTCCTCCCCAAGCGTGACGCCCTGGCCCGCAGCCTGACCCTGGCCGACCGCAAACTGCTCGAGCTGACCCGTGCCGTGGCCACCCGCCCGAAGCTCATCCTGCTGGACGAAGTGGTGGCGGGCCTGAACCCGACGGAGACCGAGGAGACCATCACCCTCATCCAGCGGCTTCCCGAACGGGGGATCGCCGCGGTGGCGGGGGTGGAACACGTGATGCGGGTCATCATGACGATCTCCCATCGCATCGTGGTCCTGAATTACGGGCGGAAGATTGCCCAGGGCTCCCCCGAGGAGGTGGGCCACAACCCGGAGGTGATCGAGGCCTATCTGGGAGAGGCGTATGCTGAGACTGCGTGACGTGCGGGTGTTCTACGGCGACATGCAAGCCCTCCACGACGTCTCCCTCGAGATCGAGCAGGGGGAGATCGTGGCGCTGGTGGGGGCCAACGGGGCCGGCAAGACCACCGCACTCAGGACGATCTCCGGGCTGCTCCGGCCGGCGGCAGGACGCATCGAGTTCGACGGGACCCGCCTGGACGCCGTCCCGGCCCACGAGGTGGCGAGGCTGGGCATCGCCCACGTCCCCGAGGGACGCCGCCTCTTTCCCCTCTTGACCGTGGAGGAGAACCTGGACCTGGGCTCCATGGCCCCGGGCGCCCGGACGCGGCGAGCCGAGACGAAGGACTGGGTGCTCAAGCTGCTGCCGCGGCTGGCCGAGCGCCGCCACCAGTTGGCGGAGACCTTGAGCGGCGGCGAACAGCAAATGTGCGCCATCGCCCGCGGGCTGATGGCCCGGCCCAAGCTGTTGCTGCTGGACGAGCCCTCCCTGGGCCTTGCCCCCATCCTGGTCAACGAGGTCTTCGCCACCATTGCGACCATCAACCGGGAGGGGGTCACGATCCTGCTGGTCGAACAGAACGTGCGGCGCTCCCTGGCGCTGGCAGGGCGGGCCTACGTTCTCGAGAACGGGCGGATCGTCCTCTCGGGCCCCACGGCGGATCTGAAGACGAATCCCCACGTAAAGAAGGCCTACCTCGGCCTGTAGCCCCAGGGGGCTCCCTCGGATTTTCGATTTTGGATTTCCGATTTGGGATTTGGAAATCCGCAATCGGGTACCCTCTGGGTGTTCCGCAATCGCGCTGGGATGGCGCCCCGTAAAAACGGTAAATGGAGGGGCGCGAGAGAGTCTCAGAATGCCTGCTTCACAGAGTGAGCCTCCCAGGACAGGCCGGCGGGCGCGGATCCTCATCGCCGAGGACGACCCGGACATGCGTGAGCTGATCAGGGCCCTCGTGGAGGACCTCGGGCTTGAGTGCGTGGCGGTCCCTGACGGGCAGGCTGCCCTGGACGAGGTGGCCGCACGGCCCCCGGACCTCATCCTCTCCGATCTCAACATGCCGCGGGTGGGCGGGATCGAACTCTGCCGTCGGGTGAAAGCCGACCCTGCCACCCGGTTCATTCCAGTCGTCCTGGTCACCGGGATCGGGGAGGAGTTCAAGGGGACGGGGGCCGATGTGGGGGCGGACGCGTTCATGGGGAAGCCCTTCGTTCTGACAGACTTCCGGGCCCGGATTTACGCCCTGCTTGGGCCGCAGGCGCTCCGCAGCCCCGATGCCGGAACGGCGTGAGCCACCGGCGGGGCGGCGGTTTCGAGGCGCCTTTTCTGAATCCTCTCAGTTGCGACCTTTCCGCCACGGCCCATCAGATTCCGGCAATCAACCTCGCAGTGACAGAGCCACCAGACGTGCTATACTCGCGCCCGGGAGGACCGAGAGAGGCAATGTCCGGCGAAAGGGGGAGGGCATGATCCGGCGATCGGCAGTGGCGGGATCGTTTTATGCCGGGACGCGGGACCGGTTGCGCCTTCAGGTGGAAGACCTCCTCCCCAGGGAAGTCACGCGGGAGCGGGCCATCGGCGTGGTGGCACCCCATGCCGGCTACGTCTATTCGGGGCGGGTGGCGGCGGCCGTCTTCTCGCGGGTGGAGTTTCCGGAGACCTTCGTGATCCTGGGCCCCAACCACACCGGTCTGGGGGCGGGCGCGGCCATCATGACCTACGGGCAGTGGGAGACCCCCCTGGGTACGGTCCGCATAGACGCGGAGCTGGGGAAGACGATCCTGGCCCACTCGTCCGTCCTGGAGGAGGATCACCTTGGCCACCTCCGCGAGCACTCCATCGAGGTGCAGCTTCCGTTCCTGCAGTATTTCGGGCGACCGTTCACGTTCGTTCCGATCTGCCTCTTCAGCCACGAGTACGCGGCGTGCCAGGACGTGGGGCAGGCGGTGGCGAAGGCGGTGCAGGAGGCAGGCAGGCAGGTGCTGCTCGTCGCCAGCACGGACATGAGCCACTACGTCTCCCGCGAAGAGGCGACGCTGAAGGATCGAAAGGCTCTTGACGCCATCCTGGCCCTGGACCCGGAACGACTCCATCGGGTCGTGCGGCACGAGGGGATCAGCATGTGCGGATTCCACCCGACCACGGCCATGCTGGTGGCAGCCAGGGCCCTGCGCGCCACGCAGGCGGACCTCGTGATGTACACGGATTCCGGGGAAGTCACCCGGGATCTCCACGAGGTCGTGGCGTATGCCGGCCTGGTCATCCGGTAATTGTGGATTGATGATTTCGGATTGACGATTTGGGATTTACGATTGTACAGTTACGACCTGACGCGAGCCACTGCCGGAATCTCAATCATCAATCATCAATCTGCAATCTGGAGGAGGAGGAGGGCAGGATGACATACGTCGTGGCGGAGCCGTGCATCGGGACCAAGGACCACGCTTGCGTAGACGTCTGCCCGGTCGAATGCTTCTACGAGGGGGAGGAGATGCTGTACATCCACCCCGAGGAGTGCATTGACTGCGGGGCGTGCGTGCCGGAGTGCCCGGTGGCGGCCATCTTCGAAGAGAGCGACGTCCCCGAGCAGTGGAAAGAGTACATCGCCAAGAACGCGGAGGTGTTCAAGGGTGACGCCGCGCTTCCGAAGGCCCCCACCCGGGAAAAATGGGAGGAGGCGAGGAAGGATCCGGCCAGCGACGCGGCGAAGTACTACGAGAAGTACCCGCCCAAGCATTAGGCGGCCGTTCCGGCACCCTGCAGAGGCGCAGAGGAGCCGAGGAGCAGAGGGGAAGATCGGGTGTGTTCTTTTAAATCCAGGACGTTATCGAGTCTTCCTTGCCTCGTATCTGAGGGATTTGGGCCAGCCTTGATGATTCCCTTCATGTTCCGGCCAGGTGTTCAGGGGCCGGCTTCACTTTGTGCCTAATGGCCGCGCCAACTTGAGAACGAAACCGCCCGCGCGGGAGACACCTTTGCGCGATCAGGCCAGCCGCTGCTCAGGCTATGGCACCGGCGTGAAAAAGCCGCGTCCGCGCCTTTCGCGCGGGCGCAACGCTCCGTCATGTCGAGGGGTCAACCGGGTTCCTTCGGGCGTCAGGCAATCTGCGCCTCGGCCCAAGGTACCTGGCGGGCGACCAAAGAACGAATCAGCAGAACCGGTATCACCGTGCCCCTGACCACCTTTTCCGCAATACTCCCCATGACGAATCGATCAATGCCGCTTCGGCCGTGGGTCGCCATGGCGATCAGATCAAAACTTTTCTGCTCCGCAAAAGCGATGATCTGGCTGGCCACGTCACCTTCCAGGGCAACACAGTGGGCGGTGACGCCCTGGCCCTTCAAATCCCTCTGGATCTGTTGCAGGTAAATCAACGCCTCGGACTTGAGGGCGGCTTCGCGCTCGGCCGCGGCCTCGGGCATGGCCTCGAGCTTCGCTCCGGCACCTCCAACGGTGAACTGGACCACGGTCACCAGGGTCAGCTCGGCGCCGCTGTCCTTGGCCAGGGCTGTGGCATGGGGGAGTACCTTCTTTGCCAGCTCCGATCCGTCCAGGGGAACGAGAATCTTCTTGTACATGACGCCACCTCCCTTTGAAAAGCCGATTTTTGATTTGTGATTGTGGATTTGCGATTGACACCCCAATCCTCAATCATCAATCATCAATCGGCAATCATAAATCCCTCTGCCGGGAAGATGTGGCCGGGCGGCCGGATTGTCAAGGGCGCCGCCGGGGAGCGGGATCAGAAGGGCACGCCAGGCGCCGTGCAGATCTGAAACCGGACGCCGATGGGGCGGTACATCATCGGGGGCCACCATGGCCGGGGCAGGATCCCATCGTGGAGGGCCCAGCTTCGCCCGCGGATGCTGGCGCCTGCGGCCGGTGTTCGGAAGGGAGTTCGCCCGTCCAGCCGCGCCTCCAGCTCTCCGCCCGGCAGGAATCCCCGGTGGAGGACTTCCAGCCGCTCCTGACCGGCGAGGTAAGCGAACCCGTGGCGCTCGTAGATGAGGGCGTTGTGGTAGAAAAAAGCCTCCAGGACCAGGGCCGGCTTCTCCAGGCGCGCCGCGAACGCCTCGATCCGGTCCAGCGTGGATCGAAGCATCCGAAGGCCCGGGCGGATCTGCCCCGGCGTCAACCCGGCCCGCATGGCGGATTCCTCCTCCCGCAGGTTCCGGGACCGCGCGCCCAGCTCCGTGATCCTTCCCTCGTCATCCAGATCTATGCCAAAGCGCGGGCCCTCGGGATCATTCAGGATGATCCAGGTGATCAGGAGACTCCCGTACCGGCTCTCGTCCAGCTTCAGGAAGAACGCCGGGTCGAGGGCATCGGCCCGATGTTTGATGCTGAGCCGGACCGAGGCCTTATCGGGTGGAGCCTCCAGGCTGGCGAGCTGTCTTCCCTGGGGGTCGGTGAAGGTGAGCGGGTCGAGCCCGAAGCGCTCATAGAACGACGAGGGGATGATGGAGAGATAGCACCGATCGCGCTCCACAGCGGGGAGGGCGTTGATCTGGCGCAGGCTGATCACCGCGCGTGGGCTCCGCCAGGGGATCAGCCCGCCTCGCTCGGTGCTGGCCCGCGACCCGCGTTGGACCAGCCGGGCCAGGCGCGGGCGACGCAGGAGTAAGCGAGCCACCCGATGCCGGCGCCCCAGAGGGCTCCGGCCAGGACGTCCGCCGGATAGTGGACGCCCACGTACACCCGGGAATAGGCCACCCCGGCCGCCAGGACGAAGAGGGCCCACCGCCAGCGGCGGAAGCCCAGCCATCCGACCGTGGCCACGGCAAACATGTTGCTGGCGTGGTTGGATGGCAAGGAGAAGGACCGGGTACAGCCGACCAGCACATGGACGTCGGGGATCACGTGACACGGCCGGATTCGTTGGAAGCCGGCCTTGATCAGGTTGGCACCCAGGTCGGAGAGGGCCACGGCCGCCACGGCCACGGCCAGCAGGACCCACATCCGTCGCCCGCCCCACACCATCAACAGGAGAATCCCCACGGCCGCAGGCAGGAGGGCGTAGCGCTTCGTGCTCAGGATCGGCATCAGGATATCGAAGAGCGGATTCTGGAGGGTCTGGTTGATCAGCAGAAAACCCCAGGCATCCAGAGCCCGGAGGCCCGACAAGAGGTTCGGCATCGTCCGGCTCAGGTGTCCACCCGCTTGGTGGAATGCGCGTTGACGAGAAAGGCCAGGCCGCCCAGGCCGCTGACCACCAGCGTCAGGGAGAACCAGGCCAGCGACATGGTGAGGGCGGTGGCCGCGTCCACGCCGACCTTGGCGAAGAAGTAGACGGCGCCTCCCTCGCGCACGCCGAGCCCGGCCACCGATACGGGCAGCATGGCCACGACAGTGATCAGAGGGACGTACAGGAAGAAGTAGGCGATGGGCACCCCCAGGTTGAGGCCGGCGCCGATGAGGTAGTAGGTGACGATGATCAGGGCCTGGAGCACGGTCGAGAGGAGGACGGCCTGCCACAGCGCCCAGTGATGTCCCCGATAGCGGTGGAGCGCGTCCACCAGGCCCTGCAGCTTGGCCTGGAACCGCGCCAGGCCCACGAGCCGCAAGAGGCCCGAGGCGCGCTCTTTCACGCGATCATGGAGGAGCACGGCGATGGTCAGGCCGAATGCCGCAGCCACCGCCAGGATCATGACGGCGACCTGGGGGTCGCGGATCCGGCCGTAGGCCAATGCCAGGGCACCCAGGGCAATGGCAATCAGGGCGGCAAAGCCGGACAGGCGATCCACCAGGATCGAGGCGATGGACGCATCGTGTCCCCGGGTGATTTTGTAGATGGCGTAACCCCGGACAATATCACCACCAACCAGGGTCGGCAGGAACAGATTGAAGAAGGCCCCCTCGAAATAGACGAGCGTGAGGCGCCAGAAGGGCAGGCGAATCCCCTCAGCCAAAAGCAGGCGTTGCCAGCGGATCGTGCTGATGAGATAGCCCAGGGCATACAGACCCAGGCATCCCAGGAAGACCTTCAGGGGCAGCGCCTGGAGGGTGCGGAGGAATGTCGCGCGGTCCGCGCGCCAGAAAAGCACCGCCAGGAGCAGGCCGCTCATCAGGAGCTTGCCTAGAAATATGAGGCGGCCTTTCCCTCGCGGCGCCTGGGGGTCCATCAGGCCTCCCGGCCGGGATGGCCCAGGACGCGCTTGACCATGTAGATCGGCTTGCGCTGGGACTCGTGGTACACCCGGACGAGCAGCTCGCCCAGGAGCCCCATCACGATGAGCTGCACCCCGACGAGGATGAGCAGGATCCCCAGGAACAAGAGGGGGCGTCCCCCGATCTGGGCGCCGAACGCGAGCTTGAGCACGCTGAGATAGCCGCCGATCGCGAATCCGACGCCGGCCGCGCAGATCCCCAGGAGGCCGAAGACCTGGATGGGTTTCGTGGCGAAGCTCAGCAGGAATTTGACCGTGATGAGATCCAGGATGACCCGCAGCGTTCGGAAGATGCCGTACTTGGAGCGGCCGAAGCGCCGCGCCCGATGGTGCGTCTCCACCTCGGTCAGGCTGATTCCCATCCAGCTGGCGATGGCCGGGATGAAGCGGTGCATCTCGCCGTACAGGCGGAGGTGCTCCACGACCTCCCGCCGGTAGGCCTTGAGGGTGCAGCCGTAGTCGTGCAGGCGGATGCCGGTGACCAGGGAGATGAGCCAGTTGGCCAGCATGGAGGGGAGCCGCCGGCTCAGGAACGGGTCCTGCCGTCTCCGCCGCCAGCCACTGACCACGTCGAAATCCTTGGCCAGGGCGAGGAGCCGCGGAATGTCGGCCGGATCGTTCTGCAAATCCCCGTCCAGGGTGACGATCACGTCGCCCCGGGCGTGGTCGAACCCGGCGGACATGGCGGCCGTCTGGCCGAAGTTCCGCCGCAGGCCCACCAGCACCCAGCGGGGGTCCTGGGCGCGCACGTTCTCCAGCCGGGTCCACGTTCCATCCGTGGACCCATCATCCACCGCGACGACCTCGTAGGCGATCCCGTGGGGGTCCAGGGCCTGCCGGATCTCCTCGGCGAGGAGCGGGACGTTGTCTTCCTCGTTGAAGACGGGAATCACGATGGAGAGGGTCGGTCGGACGTCAGTCGCCACGAGTCCTCCTCGAGGCCGTAAGACTCAAACCATAGCAACCGCAGATGAACGCAAATGAACGCAGATGATTCTCTGGGGGGGTCCAAACCCAAAAACTGACAACCGACAACTGACAATCTGGCAATGATCCGTTGTCGGTTGTCCGTTGTCCGTTTTTCATTGCCAATCAGTACCCGGTGAATGCCCGGGGCGGGAATCCCCGGAAATCCCGGCCCCAGTAGATCGAGAAATCGCGCAGGGGCTTCCCCCGGTGCAGGATGGGGACCACCCGTACCCGCTCCACCTGCTGGAAGGCGCTGCGCAGTTCCCCCGGCGGTTCGCCGGACCCGTACGTCACGAAGAGGCCGTCCCGTCCCCGCAATTCGTCCCAGCCCCCCCACAGATCGTACTGGTTCATCCGGCGGCCCAGGTTGGCGTTGAATACCTGGGGATGGCCCTCCACGTAGAATGCCAGTTCGCTGGCGATCTGGTAACGGTCGCTGACCAGAAACGGTGGCTGGGGCACGCTGCGCATCTGGTCGCGCACCGCGCGTCCCAGCTCGGGCCAGCCGCGCAGTCGCTTGCTGACCAGGTCCACTGCCGCCGGGACCCGAGCGCCGAACAGCCCCAGGACGTCGGGAAAGAGCGCCACGGGGAGCAGCAGGGCCGGCAGGATTATAGAAGCACGCAGCAGGCCGTTCAAGCGTCTCGTCGTCTGGCGGTGTTCCCCCCACCTCGGCCAGGTCTCGCTCCAGCCGGCGGCCGCCACCGCAGCGGTGAGGTAGGCATGCGCCGCCCAGTTGGCCTGGACCTTCGTCGCGAAGCTCCAGGCCTGGAAGAAGAGGAAGACGGGGGCCGAGAAACAGGCCAGCAACAGGAGGTCGTCCCGCGACTGACGGAGACCCTCCTGCCAGGCCCAGGCTACCGCCAGGAGCATGAGCACGAAGAGGAAGGGCGACACCACGCCGAGCTGCGTCCCCAGAAACTCCGGGCCCCCGAGCAGCGAGGAGCCAATGTCCCACTGTGAGCCACTCCCCGCCTGGACCAGGACGTGGCGACCCGACAACCAGCTGTGCCGGGCATTCCAGACGACGACCGGGCTGAAGATCAGGAGGCCCAGGCAGGCAGCCTCGTAGGGTTCCCGGCGGCGGAGCCACGGACGCAGCCGGGGCGAGGCCAGCAGCCACAGGAGGACACAGGGCAGGAGCATGAGCATGGTGTACTTGCTGAGCAGACCGAAGCCGAAGGCGATTCCGGCGCCGTACCAGGCCGCCTGGCTGCGGCGGCGCACGGCGTGACAGAGGCACAGGCTTGCCAGGCCCCAGAAGAACACGAACGGCGGATCAATGGTCATCAGGAAGGAGCCGGCCGCGTACAGCGGCATCAGGCTGAGGAACACGACGCTCAGGAAGGCGGCGCGCTCGCTCTGGAAGATCCGTCGCGTCAGGACATAGGCGATTCCGGCCAGGGCGGTCCCCAGCAGCACCGCCGGCAGGCGCACCCAGAATTCCGTGTGGCCACCCAGGCGGGTGCTGATCCCGATGAGGAATGCCACCAGGGGACCCTTGCTGTAATAGCTCCAGTCCGGGCGGCGAGACCACTCCCAGTAGTGGGCCTCGTCGGGGGCGAGTGGCCAGCGGCTCTCACGCGGCAGAGGCTCCGGCCCCGGCGGGGGAAGGAACTACGAATAACGAATAACGAATGACGAATATCGAAGTCAAAAATTCGTAATTCGTAATTCGTAATTCGAAATTGCGTTGCGATCGCATCAGGCGGGCTCCGGCTGGATCTGCCGATCCTTGGTGGCGACCTCGGCGGCCATGCGAGCGCGGTAGTCGGCCAACTTCCGCTTGAGATGGGCATCCGACAGCGCCAGGATCTGGACGGCCAGCAGGGCCGCGTTGCGCGCGCCGGCCCGCCCGATCGACACGCTGGCGACTGGCACCCCGCCGGGCATCTGCACCGTGGAGAGCAGGGCGTCCAGGCCGCTCAGCGGGCCGGAATCCATCGGCACGCCGATCACCGGCAGCGTCACGTGGGCAGCCAGGACGCCGGCCAGGTGCGCCGCGCCGCCGGCCCCGGCGATCAGGACCCGGATCCCGCGTCCCTCGGCCTCGCCGGCGTAGCGGGTGAGCCGGTCCGGGGTCCGATGCGCCGAGCAGATCCGCAGCTCGTGAGGGACGCCGAATTCCTCCAGGATCTTGCCCGCCTCCTGCATGGTGGGGAGATCCGAGTCACTGCCCATCAGGATCCCCACCCGTGGCGCTCGGCCGGCCGGCAAGGCGGACTTCGCTCGCTTGCGTGTCATACACCCCCGTCCTCAATTTTGGATTTCGGATTGCGGATTTCGGATTGAAATTCGAAATCTGAAATTCGACATTCGAAATTTGCCGTCAGGCGGCCCGCCCCAGCCCCTTCCGGCCGATGTCGGTGCGATAGTGGGCCCCCTCCCACCGGATCTTTTCCACGGCGCGATAGGCGCGGGCGATGGCATCGGGGACGTCCTTGCCCAGGGCGGTGACGCCCAGCACGCGTCCGCCGCTGGTGACCACCTTTCCGCCGGACAGCGCCGTCCCGGCATGGAAGACGACCACGTCCTTGAGGCGGGCGGCGGCACGCAGGCCACTGATCACTTTCCCCTTCTCATGGGCCCCCGGATAGCCTCCCGACGCCATGACCACGCAGACGGCCGGCTCTGGTCGCCAGCGGATGTCCACCTCGTGCAGCCGGCGATCCACCACGGCCTCCAGGACCGGGAGGAGATCACTCTCCATGCGCACGAGCAGCGGCTGCGCCTCCGGGTCGCCGAAACGGGCGTTGAACTCCAGCGCCTTCGGCTCGCCACCCTTGATCATCAGGCCCGCGTACAGCACCCCGCGGTACGGGCGACCCTCGGCGGCCATGGCCTTGACCGTGGGGATCATGACCTGCTCCATGATCTTGCGGTGGACCTCGTCGGTGACCACGGGTGCCGGCGAGTAGGCCCCCATGCCACCCGTGTTGGGGCCCTTGTCGTCGTCGAAGACTGCCTTGTGATCCTGGGAAGAGGCCATGGGCAGCACGGTCTCTCCGTCGGTGAAGGCCAGGAACGACGCTTCCTCGCCGCACAAGAACTCCTCCACCACGACCTTCTCGCCGGCGTCCCCGAAGACGCGGTCCTCCATGATGATCTTGATGGCGTCCAGGGCCTCCTTCACCGTCTGGCAGACGATCGCCCCCTTGCCCGAGGCCAGCCCGTCGGCCTTGACCACGATGGGCGCGCCGACGTCCTGGATGTAGCGTTTGGCGTCCTCGACCCGGTAGAAGGTCTGGAAGAAGCCGGTGGGGATCTTGTACTTCTTCATGAGCCGCTTGGTGAAGACCTTGCTGCCCTCCAGGATGGCCGCCCGCTGGTTGGCCCCGAAGATCCGGAGGCCGCGGCTCTCGAATTCGTCCACGATGCCCAGCGTCAGGGGCAGTTCGGGACCGACCACCGTCAGGTCAATCCCCCGCTTGGCGGCGAAGTCGGCCAGCCGGCGCACCTCGGACGCGCCGAGGTCGGCGCATTCCGCCAGCTCGGCGATGCCGGCATTGCCGGGCGCGGCGAAGAGCTGCTTGATGCGCGGACTCTGCTTCAGTTTCCAGACCAGGGCGTGTTCCCGACCCCCGCTCCCTACCACGAGCACTCGCATGTTCACTCCGTTTCACCCGATGTGAAATGTGCCGGCCGTCAATGCCGGAAGTGACGGATGCCGGTGAAGACCATGGCCATTCCGTGCTCATCGGCGGCCGCGATGACCTCGGCGTCCCGGACCGACCCGCCGGGCTGAATCACAGCGGTCACCCGCGCCTCTGCAGCCGCGTCCACCCCGTCGCGGAAGGGGAAGAAGGCGTCGGAGGCCAGCGCCGTTCCCTGGGTGGGAAAGTTTGCCTTCATCCTGGCCAGCCTGGCGGAATCCACACGGCACATCTGGCCGGCGCCGATGCCGACGGTGGCACGCGCCGTGGCGAGGACGATCCTGCACCAGCATGCCCCCGCTGATCCGCCGCATTTCGAACCCGCTCATGGCTGATGGCTCATGGCTGATGGCTGGTGGCATCTCGAGGAGGCGGAGATTCTTCCGATCCTTGAGAATGCCCAAGGCCTCGGCCGTGTATCCCGGGGCGACGACGGCCTCCACGAAGGTGGAGGCGATCTCCCGGGCGGTGGCGGCGTCCAGCGGGCGGTTCGACCCCAGGACGCCTCCATAGGCAGAGACCGGGTCGGTGTCGCGCGCGCGGGTGTATGCCTGGACGAGTTCGGCTGCGGTCGCCACGCCGCAGGGGTTCGTGTGCTTGATGATGGCGACCACGGGCTCCCCCCATTCCTGGGCCAGCTCCCAGGCGGCGTGCAGGTCCATGAGGTTGTTGTAGGAGAGTTCCTTGCCCTGGAGCTGGCGGGCGGCGGCGATCCCGCCCTGCAGGGCCAGGTCCCGGTAGAAGGCCGCCCGCTGGTGCGGGTTCTCGCCGTAGCGCAGCTCCTGCACCTTCTCCAACCGGACGTGGAGGAGATGGGGAAAGGCGAGCCGAGAGCCGAGTACCCCGCCCTGGGGCGGGGTGGGCGAGAGCCACGAGCCGTCGGGGGCGAGTTCTCCGCTCTCCAGGAAGCCCGCGATCAGCGCATCGTATCGCGCCGTGTGGGCGAACGCCTTCCGGGCCAGCCCGAATCGTGTCGCGCGGGACAGCCCGCCGTCATTCCGCTTCAGCTCGTCGAGGATGCTCTCGTAATCCTGCGGGTCCACGATGACGGCGACCGCCGCGAAGTTCTTGGCAGCGCTGCGGATCATGGCCGGCCCACCGATGTCGATGTGTTCCACGGCCTCGGCCAGCGGGACGTCCCGGCGCGCCGTGGTCGCCTCGAAGGGATACAGGGTGATGGCCACCAGGTCGATGGGGACGATCCCCTGGGCGGCCATCTGGCCTTCGTGCCCCGGATTCCCCCGGATCCCCAGCAGCCCGCCGTGGATGCGCGGGTGCAGCGTCTTCACGCGTCCGTCCAGCATCTCGGGAAAGCCGGTAATCTCCGCAACGTCGGTCACGCGAAGGCCGCCCTCCCGCAGGGCGCGGGCGGTTCCCCCCGTGGAGATGAGATCCACCCCGAGGCCCGCCAGGCTGGCGGCGAACGGAATCAGCCCGGTCTTGTCCGAAACGCTCAGGAGTGCACGGCGCACGCGTGTCATCCGGTCTCCTCGTCCTCGGTGTGGCGCGTCAGGACTTCCAAGAAAATCGTTCGGCAGTTCGACCGTTCGAGGGTCCGGCAGTTCGTTGGGAACGCCCGAACCGCCGAACAGCCGAACGCTTTTCCTGGAATGAGCTGGTGTGTGGGACGCGACTGCGGACCGTTGAAAAAGCGAGCGGATGCTACCAAAAAGGGATGGCCCCGGCAAGGGAATTTTCCATGCCGGGGAGCGCCTCAGGATCCCGACGGCTCGATGGGCAGGTCATCGGTGAACCGATCCACGCTGAAAACCTGGATCTCGGCTCCATGCTTCCAAGCGTCGCCCGGCAGGCCGGCCTTCAGGCACGCCTGGCGGAGAAAGGTTTCACGGTCCCAGCCGAACTCGGTGGCCACCTGCGGCAGCAACAGGCCGTGGCGGCCCCCCTGGCTGATGTAGAGCCCGTGCGTGCCGACCTCGATCGCGGTGGGGTCGGGAATCACGCGCAGGGGCGAGAGCACGGAGACCTCGACCCGGAGGTGGGGGAACTCCTCCGGTGTGACGGGAGGGAACCGCGGATCGGCCGTGGCGGCCGAGGCCGCGCAATGGGCAACGGCCTCGGCCAGCGGCTTGATGGGGTCCACGTAGCCGATGCACCCTCGCAGCTCCTCATCGCGCGTGATAGTGACGAAGGCCGCCCCGGGCGTGCGTAAGGCCGGATCCTCCGCCGCCGGAGGCACATCCGGCGCGCCCCGTCCGCGTCCACGAATGGCGCGGCGGGCGATGGCGAGCAACGCCGCACGATGCTCCGGGGTCAGGACGGGCGGGGCGTCGGTCACGCCGATCGCTCAGCGGCATCGCGCCGCCAGTAGAGCCGGACGAGCTTGTCTTCGTGGGAGAAGCGGATCTCCAGGGATCCGCCGCAGGCCTTGCTCACGGCGCGCCCCAAGCGGCGAGCCAGCTTTTCCGAGGTCGTCTCGACCACGAGCGGGTACCGGGAATCCTTGTCGATGCGAAGGATGCGCTCCAGCGGATTCTTTGCCGCGGCTGCCCGCTCCGCATTTCGGAGGAGGTTGAGGATCTCGGCGCGGTTCTTCTTGAGAAACGACCCCGTCAAATACAGGATGCCGGCGGGGGTGCGCTCCTTGGCGCTGCGGCAGGCCGGACAGATCGCAGGGGCTGGCGTGTGCCACCGCAGCACCTCGCGGCGAATGGCAGGATCGAGAGACCAATTCCTCTTGCGCCACACGGCCTGACAGTGGGAGCAGATGGCGGGGTCACTTGGAGGCTTGAGGTCGGGAAGGGCGCTGGTGGAGGAAAGTGCCTTGTCGCGTCGGACGAACCGAGCCTTGGTAGAGAACATCGGTCTCCTCCTTGACAGCGGTCCAGGGATTGCTGCACTTCAATATAGGTCGAAAGGAGACGGCATGCAATCGCAGGAATCCTTCAGTCTTCTCAGGGTCTGGGGGTTGACAGAGGATAGGTCGCATGTTAAAAGTTGAGTCAATCGGTCGGCTATTTGGGATTTAAGCCGAGGGGGTAGCCATGAGGATCAGCACGAAAGGCGACTACGCCACTCGGGCATTACAGGACCTTGCCTTGCGTTATGCTGAAGGCCCTGTCCCCATCGAGGCCATCGCGCAACGACAGGCGCTGCCCGCCCGGTACCTGGAGCAATTGCTCCTGAGCCTGAAGCGGGCCGGCTACCTGGCGAGCAAGCGAGGCGTGAACGGGGGGTATTACCTGGCCAAGCCGCCGCGAGAGATCACCCTGGGCCAGGTCCTCCGGGCGGTGGACGGACCCGTCGCGCCCATCTTCTGCGTGTCCGAGGAGAACCCCCGGGAGCATTGTTCCCAGGAGACCTTCTGCGCACTCCGCGATGTCTGGGCCGAGGTGCGGGACGCCGTCTCGGCCATCGTGGATCACACGACGTTGGCCGATATCTGCGACCGGATCCGGGCGAAGACGAAAGAGCGGATCAGCTACCAGATCTGACCCGGACGGGGGAACGGCAATTGGGCAATCGGGCACTCTGGCAATCGGGTGGATGCGGGCCCGGGCCTGCGGGGACCTGAGCATGGCACGGCTGGTCTCCAGCGCACTGGATCTCATCGGCGACACCCCGCTGGTCCGGCTCCGCCGGCTGGTCAGGCCGGCATGGGCCATGGTCCTCGGGAAGCTCGAGTCCCTGAATCCGGGGGGGAGCGTCAAGGATCGGATCGCCCTCGCCATGATCGAGGAGGCGGAGCGGGAGGGTCGGCTGAAACCCGGCGACACCGTCGTGGAGCCGACCTCGGGCAACACCGGGATCGGTCTGGCCATCGTGGCGGCCGTCAAGGGGTACCGGCTGATCCTGACCATGCCCGAGGATATGAGCGTGGAGCGGCGCGCCCTGCTCCAGCGGTTTGGCGCCGAGCTGGTTCTCACGCCGGCCGTGGAGGGAATGACGGGTGCCGTGTTCGCCGCGGAGGAGCTGGTGCGCGAGAATCCGCGATTCTTCATGCCGCAGCAGTTCCTGAACCCGGCCAACCCCGAGATCCACCGGCGGACCACGGCCCAGGAGATCCTGAAGGCGACGGACGGTCAGGTGGATGCCTTCGTCGCCGGCGTCGGAACGGGCGGGACCATCACCGGCGTGGGCGAGGTCTTGAAGCGCGAGCGACCGGGCACCCTGGTGGTGGCGGTCGAGCCGGCGCGCTCACCCGTCCTGCAGGGGGGGAAGTTCCGGCCGCACGCCATCCAGGGCATTGGCGCCAGTTTCGTCCCCGGCGTGCTCAACACCGAGGTCTACGACGAGATCATCGGGGTCCGCGACGAGGACGCCCTGGCCATGACGCGGCGCCTCTCCCGGGAAGAAGGCCTCCTGGTCGGCGTCTCCTCCGGGGCCAACGTGTTTGCGGCCCTCAAGGTGGCGGAGCGGCTCGGCGCGGGCAAGACCGTGGTGACCATGCTCTGCGACACCGGCGAGCGCTATCTCAGCGTGGCGATCTAACAGGCAGTCTTTGCACCGGCATTATTCGAGGAGGCACCCATGGCAGTCACGGTGTATATCCCCACCCCGTACCGCAAGTACACGGACAACACCGCGCGGGTGGAGGCCCAGGGGGGCGATGTCCTCGCCCTGGTCCGTGAGTTGGAGGGCCGCTACCCGGGATTGCGCGAGCGGATCCTGGGACCCGACGGGAAGGTCTACCGGCACGTGAATATTTACGTGAATGACCAGCTCGTGGAAGACCTGCAGGGCATGCACACACCGCTGCGGGACGGGGACGAGGTGGCGGTGATCCCGGCCATGACGGGCGGGAGCCTGACCTTCACGGAGGAGCAGATCCGCCGCTACAGCCGGCACATCATCCTCCCAGAGGTGGGGGGAATGGGCCAGCGGAAGCTGCTCAACAGCAAGGTCCTGCTGATCGGGGCGGGAGGCCTGGGGTCCCCGGCGGCGCTCTATCTCGCGGCCGCGGGCGTCGGGACCCTGGGGATCGTGGACTTCGACGAGGTGGACCTCAGCAATCT
>JACQXP010000536.1 GCA_016208645.1 Candidatus Methylomirabilota bacterium
CGCCCTCCCGAGGTCGGCGGGGCGCTTGCCGAAGAAGGCCTGGGCGGCCGCAGCGATCCCGTAGATCCCGTCGCCGAACTCGGCGACATTCAGGTACACCTCGAGGATCCGCCTCTTCGGCCACAGGAGTTCCAGCAGCACCGTGAAGTAGGCCTCCAGACCTTTCCGCAGGTAACTTCGCCCGGGCCAGAGGAACAGGTTCCTCGCCACCTGCTGGCTGATGGTGCTCGCTCCCCGGAGGCGACCCCGGGCATCCTTTTCCAACACGGCCTCCGCAATGGACTCGAAGTCGAAGCCCCGATGCTGGGGGAACTTCTGATCCTCGGAGGCGACGACCGCCAGGCGCATGTCCGGCGAAATGGATCCCCAGCCAACCCATCGGTACCGAATCGTCTTGTGGCGCTCCCCTCGGATGAGATGTGCCACGCGCTTCTCCAGCATGAAGGCACTCGTCGGGGCTGGAACCCACCGCAGGCCGATCACGGGCGCCACCGTGACGAGGAGCACGGCCAGCAGAGCGCGCCGCAGAATCCGCCCAACTCGGGAGAGGATGGTCTGTCTCGACATGGTTGCCGGCCTGAGGAACCGGACGATTGCAAGCGTTACAAGCGAGTGACGGGAACCCGAAACCGGACCCAACGCTATTCCTTCCCTGCGGGCCAGTCAAGACGCGAGCGGGAAAGGTGCTTGACCCCGCCAAGCGGGTAGAGATAGCATCACGTCGTCGCAGGTCCTTCGTACGCCAGCGGCGCCGCGCAGGGGGAGATCTCTGCTGCACCCGGGATCGGTCACATGGCTGGCGCCCGCCCAAAGGCCGACCCTACGCCAGGCGTTGGCATCCACGGCCGTGATCGAGGCCGTCAATCAGAGCTTGAACTCGACGTCCGAATGGGTGCCCGTGCGGTCGCCCGAGGGATGGGAGGAGACGACGATGGCGAATGTGGCGGCGCTCGAGCCTCGAGCCCAGGAGATCCTGGGACGCGAGCGGAAGGCTTACGAGGAAGCCAATCCGAAGTCGCGGGAGGCCTACCAGCATTCCACCCGCGTC
>JACQXP010000537.1 GCA_016208645.1 Candidatus Methylomirabilota bacterium
GGCCGAGGCCTGTGAGGGTGACGACGCCGACGATGACGCCGGCTGTGGCGCAGGTGGCGGCGACTGAGAGGACTCCGGTTGAGCCGCTCTCAAGGGATTTCCATAGCCTCCGGGGGCCCAGGGCGGTGTCTCTGCGGATGAAGGAGAGGGCGACGGCGAGGAGGGTGGCGTAGACGACGGAGAGGATGGCGGTGTAGCCCCAGAGCATGAAGACGACGATGGCGATGAGTGAGATGAAGTGGTAGCCGTGTTTTTTGGTGAGGCCCCAGGGGCTATGGCCGTCTGTGGCGACGGGGCGGGCGCCGAATTTTTTGGCGTCAAGCTCGACCATCATGAAGACTGACCAGTAGTAGAGGAGGGTGGGGATTTTGGCCATGGCGATGACTTCGAGGTAGGAGACTTTGAGGAATTCGGCGATGAGGAAGGCGGCGGCGCCAAGTACTGGAGGGGAGATGATTGCGCCTATGCCTCCGGCTGAGAGGAGGCCGCCGGCACTGGCTTTGTCGTAGCCTGCTTTGGCAAGAAGGGGCCAGACGACTGAGCCAAGGGTGACGGTTGTGGCGACTCCTGAGCCTGAGGGGCCCCCCAGAAGGAATGAGGCGAGGGTGACGGTCCTGCCTGCGGCTGTGGGCTTTCCTCCTGTGGCTGCGAGGGAGAAGTTGACGTAGAATTCTCCGGCTTTGGAGTATTCGAGGACGGCGCCGTAGATGGTGAAGAGGATGATGAAGGTGGCGGCGACGTCGAGAGGAATGCCGAAGATGCCTTCTAGTGTCATGTACATGTGGCCGACGAGGCGGTCGAGGCCGTAGCCCTGGTGGGTCCAGGGAGGGGGAAGCAGGGCGCCAAGCCAGGCGTAGGCTAGGAAGGCGAGGGCGACGGCGGGGAGGATCCAGCCTGTGGTCCGGCGGGTGGCTTCGAGGACGAGGAGGATGGTCAAGGCGCCGAAGAGCTGGTCTGCTCTGGTCGGAAGGGCGGCGCGGTAGATGAATTCTTCGAAGTCCCAGAGGGCGTAGCCGATGGCAAGGAGGCTCAGGAGGACCATGAGCCAGTCGAGCGGGGTGATGCGGGTGAGGGTGCGCTGTTTCAGCGCCGGGTAGAGGAGAAATGAGAGAACGAGGGTGAAGGCGAGGAAGACGCCCTTCTTCGGCTTCTACCAGCTCCCTCGCGGCCTCAAGCCGCGAGGGCTCAATCTGCTCCTCGGGCACGATCTCCTCCGCGGCAGCCGGTGACTGCCACCCTGACCGATCCTCCCTGCTCCACGCGGCTCCAGAGCGGAACTCTCTCCCGACCTGCCACGATCTCAATGGCCGATTCAGGGCTCACCCGAAGGGTCAGAGCCGGAAGGGCGCGCCCGTCGCCCTCAACCACCCACCACTCACCTTCACGCTTAGCCGTCTCATGACCGTAGAACTCTACCAGACGATGCTCGGCGTAGCGGCGCCTCACGAGCTGAAGCCCTTCTCCTGTGACGCGGAAATGCTCTTCGACCAGCGAGCCGTAGATGGAGTGACTGAAGCTCAGGCGCGCCTCGTCACCGGCAGCCACCGGCACAGTTGCCACGGATCTGCCTCCCGCATCCACGCTCAGGCAGATCGCCCCGGCGCGCGCCGGCGACGCCAGCAGACCTACTGCCAGCAGCCAGAGACAAGGCTTCAAGGAGATGGAGAGCCCTCAGCTCCCGGGGACCTTGACCCCTTTTTCCTTGTAGTAGCGGAGGGCGCCGGGATGGAAGGGCACAGAGGAGCCCATCACTGCGCTCTTGAGGGTGATCTCTTTAGCCGCCTTGTGAACGGCCACGAGGTCGGCAGTCCTCTCAAGGAAGAGCTTTGTGATCTGATAGGCCAGCTCAGCGTCCATCCTCTCGTGGGCCACGAGGAGGTTGGTCGCCACGGCGACGGGTACGTCGCTCTCCATCCCCAAATAGGTTCCCTTCGGAATGGGCGCTGCAAAGTAGAGGGGGCCGTATTTGGCGACCATCTTGGGGACGCCGTCGCCGTGGGGGGATGAGGTTGATCTTGATCCCGGGGGTGGCGGCGATGTCGAGGACGGCTGCTGTGGGAAGGCCACCGTCCCAGATGAAGGCGTCTATCTTCCTGTCCTTGAGGGCGCCGGCTGACTCGGTCACTCCAAGGCGGTCCTGGCTCTTGAGGTCTTTGGGTGTGATGCCGTAGGCTTCGAGGGCTCTGAGCCCCTTGACCTCTGTCCCTGAGCCGGGGGCGCCTGTTGAGACGCGCTTTCCCTTGAGGGCGGCCACGGTTTTGATCCCGCTCCCCTCCAGGGCCACGATGTGCATGTAGTTGGAGTAAAGGGCCATGAGGGCCCGGACTCCGACTTTCTCAGCGAGCCCCTTGAGCTTCCCTTCGTGGGCGTCTAAAGCCGTGTCGGGCAGTGTCAGGGCGAGGCCAATCTTCCCGGCGTGGAGGAGCTTCATGTTATCGACTGAGGCTGTGGTCACCTCGGCTGTGGCCTCAACTCCGGGGAGGCTCTTTGAGATGAGGGCTGCCATGCCTCCTCCGAGGGGGTAGTAGACGCCGCCTGTGCCTCCGGTGGCGATGGAGAGGCGGGTCTTGGTCTGGGCCCAGGCCCGCCGGGCCGCCGCGCCCCCTCCTAGCCACGCCCCGCCTCCGATGCCGAAGAGCCTCAGTGCTTGCCGCCGAGTGATCGTGCTCATAGCGCCCTCCTTGAATGTGTGTGAAAGCGGATTACAGGATACAAAACCTTAAAGCGCTTGGGAAGTGCAGAATGAGCATGTCCTCACCCTCTCAGGCTCAGGAGGGCGAGCGCGCCGAATCCCGCGATGACAGCGCCCGAAAGTCTGTTGACCCACCGCAGCCCCTGGGGGGTGAACGCTCTGCGGAAGACGCCGACACCGCCGCTCAGGATCAGCCACCAGAGGGCCGAGCCGATAAAGACGCCCAGGACCAGCGCTCCTGCCGAGAGATAACTTCCCCGCGCGCTCGCCACCCCCAGCCCCGCGAATATCGCGGCGAAGGAGAGAATCGTCATCGGGTTGGTGAGCGTCAGGAAGAACGTCGAGGCATACGCGCCTGCGAGGCTATTTCCTCCGGACGCCGGCCCCTGCTCGGCAGGCTTCGCCACGAAAGTCCTGGCGCCCAGATAGCAGAGAAACGCGCCGCCGATCAGGCGGAGCCACATCTGCTGGCCGATCAAGAGACTCGAGATGAAGGTCAGCCCGAACCCGGCAATTGAGCCGTAGATCGCGTCTGCCGTCGCGGCCCCCAGCCCCGAGACGAGCCCGGAGGCCTGCCCGTCGGCCAGCGTGCGGCGGATGCATAGGACGCCGATCGGCCCGACAGGGGCCGCGATTGAGAACCCGATGAGAACTCCCCTGAGCAAAAACCCCGCGTCCACGATCCCAGACATTATGACTTCCGTAGCGAAAGGCTGACCCCCGGCCCGCAACGCGAGCACCCAGGCCGCTGCAGCGGCTTGTTCGACGGCCAACTATGGGATACCCACTTCTTTGAAACTCCCCGGCAA
>JACQXP010000570.1 GCA_016208645.1 Candidatus Methylomirabilota bacterium
CTGTCGCTGCGGTACCGCCGTCCATGTCGCTATCGCTGTCGCTGTCGGGCCTCCGGTCCCCAGAGAGCAGGAATCAGCTCATCGAGTCCAAGCGCTCGCAAGGTTTCGGGGTTTGGGCGCCCGGTCTTCCGGTCGTACCCCACGGTCTCGTACCAGACGTCCAGCATCTGCTCCCAGTGGCGCTGAACGTCCTGGCCCTTGGCCGGGCCGTCCACGGGGATGGAGCCGTAGCGGGGCGAGGGCCGTTCCAGCTCCGGCCCCAGACCGCAGCGCAGGTCGAAGGCCCGCAGCAGGGCCGCGGTCCGCCGCCCGAAGTGCATGGCCTCTTCCTTCCGGTACTCCCAGCCGGTGGCGGCGCTCAGGGCACGGCACAGGTACTCCATCAGGGTGCGCGTGGTGAAGATGCAGGCGCCCAGGGAATCCTCGAAGTGGCGGCGCCCCAGGTGCGTCCCCACGTTCTTCGCCACCGCGTCCGGGTCGAACGGGTTGATCCGGGCGGGCATCCCGAATTCCGTCGGGTGGACCGGCGGGCCCGTCTCCAGGGTGCCGGTGCTGCTCGTGGCGGTATCCAGCATCTCCTCCCAGCGCGCCCGGTGGTCGTGGCCCCGGGGCGAGGCGCCCTTCTCCGTGTAGATGGCGCAGGCCGCGGCCGGGCCCCCCAGCGTCGCGGCGGCGCGCTTGACCCCCTCGGCCAGGACGTTGCCGAAGCCCCGGCGGTGATTGATCATGTGGAGGAGCCGGGCGGCGCCCTCGGCGTCCCCCCAGTGGAGCGTGAGCCCACCCAGTTGCTCCGGCGTGAGGTAGCCTTTCTCCTGGCACTCCATCACCCAGCCGATGACCCAGCCGAACTCGTTCACATCCACGCAGGCCCGGTCCACTTGGGTATTGAGCCACGAGACGGCCACCGGGTCGGTGCAGCCGATGGCCCAGCCGGCCCCCGCCCAGCCCTCGTACTCCGGCTCGTCCACCAACTCCCCCCGGTGGGGGCCCGTGGGGATCACCTGCATGTGGCAATGGTGCATGCCGCAGGCATTGCACTGGTGGCCCCGATGGTCGAACCCCTGGCGCAGGCTGGGCGCCTCCCAGGCCGCCAGGTCGGTCCCCTCGGGGGGCACGTTGGTGGTGTAGTTCTTGATGGGCAGGGCGCCTTGCCCGTGCAGGTTCAGCACCCCCCAGAGCGTGCCATATTCGTAGAGCGACTTCGCCGTGGGGTTCGTCTTCAAATCGTAGGCGATCTCGTCGGCCGCCTGGAAGAGGCCCTGGGGATCCGCCGCCCGGAGGGCCCCCGTCCCCCGGGCGATGGCCACGGCCTTGAGCCGCTTCCTCCCCATGACGGCGCCGCACCCGTTCTTGCTGGCCACGTGGCCGTAATCCCCGGCGATGGCGGCGAACCGCACCAGGTTCTCCCCCGCCGGGCCGATGCTGTACACGCTCATCTGGTGGCCGGAGAGGCCGTGTTCGGCCTGCAGCGTGTCCTGGGTCTCCCAGGTATCCTGTCCCACCAGGTGAGCCGCGTCGCGCAGCTCCACGGTGTCGTCGTGGACGGAGAGGTACACCCAGCGGCTGGAGGCGCCCTGGATCACGATGGCGTCATAGCCCGCGTACTTGAGGCAGGCCCCGAAGAACCCGTTCGCCTGGGTGGAGGTGGCGCCGTTGGTCATGGCCCCGCGGGTCACCACCGAGAGGCCGCCGGTCCCCCACACGGGCAGGCCGGCCAGGGGCCCGGTGGCCAGGACCAGGCGGTTGTCCGGGTGGTCCCATCCCACCTCGGCGGGGACCTCCTCCCACAGGAGCCTGGCCCCCAGGCCCGTCCCGCCGAGATATTGGCGCATCTCCTCCGGCGTCCAGAGCTGGGTCCAGATCCGCCCGCTGGTCAGGTCCACCCGCAGGATGGCTCCCGCGTAGCCACCGGGCAGGTCC
>JACQXP010000571.1 GCA_016208645.1 Candidatus Methylomirabilota bacterium
GCCTGGTCGAGTACTTCTGGGCCACCGGGTTCAACCGGGACATCGAGGACAACTGTTTCGATCGGGCCACGGGGCGCGATCCTCGCATCGCCACGCTGGAAGGGTGGGAGACGGCGACGAAGGCCGATCCCCTGTTCCCGCTGAGCGTCGCGTGGGAGCCGGTGGGGCTCAACCTGGGGGAGGCGCTGGATCACTGGCGCCGCCACGGGGATCACAGCCGGAAGATCGAGACTGCCGCGGACGTGGCCGACGTGATGTACCGCCTGCACGAGACCCGCTGATGTTTCCCGTCTATCTCAAGGACGCCGGCTTCGAGCCGCCCGACGACCCGATCCACTACCTGGTGACGGCCGACGGCCTGTTCCTGGTGAAGGAGAACCCCGTCTTCCGCTCCTGCGTGCGCGTGCGGGGGATCCGGGGGCTGCAGGGGCAGAAGGACGAGGTCCAGTGGAAGCCCCCACCCATCCCCGGGGGGCTGCTCCAGCGGGTCGTCGGCCTGTTCCGGGAGGTGTACCGCCGCCACAAGAGCGAGGCCATCGTCCTGCTCCTCTCCGATCCTGCCACCCAGGAATACGAGCTCTGCGTGCCGGAGCAGTACGTGGCCGGCGGGCACCTGACCTATGTTCCCGGCCCCACGCCGCCGGGGAAGATCCGCGTGGGCACCATTCACAGCCACGCCGAGGCGGACGCCTTTCATTCGCCCGTGGACGACGGGGACGAGGCGCACGATGACGGCCTGCACGTGACCGTGGGGAACCTCCACGGGACCTTCAGCCTGTCCTGCTCCCTGGTGGTGGATGGCCGGCGGTTTCCCCTCAAGTCCCGCGACGTCTTCGAGCCGGTTCCCCGGGAGACCGTTCCCGAAATCTGGTACGAGGCCCTGACCCACATCCACGCGGAACCGCCGCCGCGCGACTCGCTGGACGGGAAACCCTCCGCTATTTAACGGCTATGCAAAACCGACAACGGACAACTGACAACCGGCCAAGTCTGACTCTGGCCTCATTGATCGGTTGTCGGTTGTCAGTTTTCCATTTGAAATTCCACCCCGCCTCTCGCGGGCAGGGAATCATTCAACCGGGTGGATAGCAGTGTAGGGATGCTGGACATCAAAGTCATCGGCATCGGCGGCATCGGGTGCGCCCTCTTGCCGCATCTGGCCCGGTATCTGGCGACCAGCGGGGAATCCGGCCGCCTGACCCTCGTGGACGGGGATGCCTTCGAGGCGCGGAACGCGGACCGCCAGGCCTTCTCCGAGTTGGGGAACAAGGCCAAGGTGAAGGCCACGGAGCTGGCGCGGCAGTTCGAAGGGCTCTCTTTCCGCGCCATTCCCGAGTACGTCACGCCGGAGAACGCGGGGAGGGTCATCCGCTCCGGCGACGTGGTGTTCCTGGGGGTGGATAACCACAGGACCCGGCGGGTGGTCAGCGACCACTGCCAGACGCTGGCGGCCGTCACCCTGTTCTCCGGCGGGAATGACTACACCGATGGGAACGTCCAGGTGTACGTCCGTCGCGCTGGCCGGGATGTCACGCTGCCCCTGACCCGCTTTCATCCCGAGATCGCCGATCCGAAGGAGCGGTCTCCCCACGAGATGTCCTGCGACGAGCTGTCACGGGATGCCGCCCCGCAGTTGCTCTTCACGAACCTCGCCGTGGCCTCGGCCATGCTCAACGCCTTCTACGCCTGGCGCCTGGGGAAGCTCCAGTACGGCGAGGTCTACCTGGACATCCTGGAAGGCAAGGCCACCCCCACCCCCCGACGCCCCGCCCACGAGCCTCCCGACCCCACGGCCTGACGCTCCTTGATTCCAAGCTAGTTTCCATCTCGAAGGCCCAGTACCAGGGAAAGGACCTCTGCCTGATCAAGATCCAGCCCGCAGACGCGAAGCAATTCCTGCAAAAGTTGACGTAGTGGACAAACCCTGCTGGGGATCAATCTGGAAACAGGGGGAGGCGGACGACGAGAGAATGCCCAGGCAGGCGCGCCTGGATGCCCCCGGGACCCTGCACCACGTCATCGTCCGGGGGCTCGAGCAGGGCAAAATCGTTGGGAGAGGGGGACCCGTTGCTCGACTGGTTACTTCTCCCTTCAGCCTCGGGCCCCATCGGGTGGCCGGCCCAAGACCTCTTCCACAGCCCGCCGGAACGACCTCGCATCCACCGCCGGGAAGGGATACAGGTCGGGCTGGATGGCCTGAAAGTACTGCCAGGCGCGCGCCGGCTTCACCAGCCCTCGCCGCACCATCTCCTCTACGTCGGCGACAGAACAGGGGATGACAGAGGATGGGGTCAGGCCTTACAAATTTGAACTTGCCACTTCTCTCGTGTTATGGTACTGGTCACGGCTCAAATCACAATGTCTCAGGAGGGGATGAAGGATGGCCCGCCGACCGCGGATCCATGTGCCGGGGGGTCTCTACCACGTGATCGCCCGGGGGAACCGTCGGCAGGCCATATTCCGGAGCCCCCAGGACTATGGGGGGTACTTACGGCGTCTGGAGGAAGGACTCCGGCGAACGGGAACGCGGTGCTTCGCCTTTGTTCTGATGCCGAACCATGTCCACCTTCTGCTGGAGGCTGGCCAAGCCCCTCTAGCGAGGCTGATGCAGGGGCTCCAGCAAGGATACACCCAGGAGTTCAACCGCCGGCATGGGTTGATCGGACATGTCTTTCAAGGTCGGTACAAGGCGATCTTGTGCGACCGGGATGCATACCTTTTGGAGCTCGTACGGTATCTGCACCTCAACCCGATCCGCACGAAGCTTGCTCAGGACCCGGCGGACTATCATTGGAGCAGCCACAGGGCATACCTCGGGCGAGAGCGGATTCCATGGCTTTCCGCAGAGCCGGTCTTAGGGATGTTCCATAGTGAGAGGAGAGTTGCTAGCCGTGCATACACTCGCTTCCTCGCCGAAGGGCTTCCCCAGGGGCATCGGGATGACCTCTACGAGGTGTGGGAGCAACGCTACCTTGGGGACGAGAGGTTTGTTGAACGGCTTGAACGGCAGGTCCGGGAGACATTGCCCAAGGTCCGGGCGGTCACCATAACGGACATCCTCCGAATTGTTGCGGAGGAATTCGGTTGCTCTGTCAAGGAAATCATCTCATCCGGCCAGCACCGGGTGGCTGCACAGGCGAGGCACTGGATAGCGCTCCTAGCTTCGGAGGTGGCTGGTGAGCGGATCAGTGCGGCAGCCTCGGTGCTTCGCCGGTCCCCGGGCAGCTTGAGTGTGGGAATAACTCGCCTCCGACGGTCCCTCCTGGAGAATCCTGCCGAAGGGAAGAGGCTACAACGTCTGTGCGGAATTCTGCGCCAGCGGTCACACCCGAAGTATAAGAAAGGCAAGTCCTGACGTCTCCCTCCAGAAGAAGATTGAAAATTGTAAGGCCTGACCCCATCCGACTTGATGACCCCATCCGACTTGACCCCGTCCGACTTGGCCACCTCAGCCGGGGCGCGCATGAACCGCCTGATCCGGTGGGCATCGGCTACTTCATGCATTCAGCGGCGCGCTCGAAGCTCACCAGGCGCCGGACCAGCGCATTGTAACGCGAGTGCGCGGCGTCCGGATCGGCCTGGCAGAGAAGATCATACAGGCGGCGTTCCGGATCCGGGATGGGACTGGGGAGTTGGTATCCAAGCCTCCTCATCCCGATGCAGGGCCTCCCCGCTGAATCCGGGGTTTCCTGGGAACCGTCGAGAAGGACCACGTGCCTCCAAGAAACTGCCCGAGCTGGTCGGAAAATGGCCGTCTTTCCTCCCTGTGTCAAGCGAAAAGTCAAGGTCTTTCCCGAACTTGCCGCAGCCGCGAACCGGGTTTCCCAGAGAGATCGCGGACATGCGAGATGAGGCCTGACACCTTTGAAGTTGCCCGTCCCCTCCCATCAGAGATCGAAGGTTTTCCGGGGTCAGTTGCCGTCTCGATGCTTCTGAGGACTCCCGGATCCCCGACTTCGCCCATCCCGCCTCCGGGGACGAGCCGGCTTTTTCCCGGCGTCCCGACGACCCCCTGGCCCCGCACTTTGCCCTTTGTCACTTCCCGAGATGCCGCGTGGTGTCACGTGTGGTCGCTTGTTGTTGCTGCCGGTGTGCCATCGCAGCCACTTTGCTTTCCCGTGGTGCGAGGCTGAATGGGCAGGGCGAGTCACCAGTTGCTCCGAAGTTTGGTGTCCAGCGCCGAGGGACGGCGCTGGCGCGTGTGGAGCGGGAGGCCGCCGGGCCCGGGACGCGGGGGCTGGAGGCGGAGGGTGGCAGAGGCCTACGTCGCGCGGAGACGCTCGCGGGCTCGGCGATGCAGCGGATAGACGAAGATGTCTTTGACGGGGAGGGCCTGACGGTGGTCGCGGTCCAGTTTCCCCCGCCCCTGGGTGCACCCGAGGTGGAGCCAGTTCGCCGCCCGGTAGCAGGTGCCCGGGTAGCGGCGGGCGTCGACGAAGGTCTCGAGCAGCAGCGGCCGACGTCGGTACTTCCGCTCCCAGTCGTGGACGAGCCGCCGGGCGGCCAAGGCCAAGAGATGCGAGGCGAGATTCGGGGAGTGGACCCAGGGGAGGATGAGGTAGCGGGTCTGGTTGACCACCAGGGGCAGTCGGGCCAGCCGCTCGGCCGGGCTCCACCCGATCCACCGGTCCCGCGGGGCGAGCTTCCAGGCCGCGCCGCCAAAGCCCATCGCGGCCAGCCAGCCGCCCTCCCATCCGATCAGGTAGCGCAGGTGGGGCCCGACCAGCGTGCCCCAGCCGAGGTAGTGGTAGCGGTGGATGTACTCGTTCCAGAGCCGGGCCAGCGGCGTCCCATCCACCCGCGCCCAGCGCAGGGGCCCGAGCTGGCCGACCGGCGCCGTCACCGGCGCTTGGGGCTCGCCGGCGGCCGAGAGCGCGGGCGGCCCGCGCCGGGCGCTCATGACGCGGGGCGGCGGCAGCGTGAGCAACCCCTGCTGCTCGAGCCGCCGCAAGAGGTAGCGGCACGCCATGTCCCAGGGCCGGCCATTGGGCTGGGTCCAGCCCAGCCGGGCGCAGACCGCCAGCGAGATCGCGCACCGCGTCTGGCCGGCGCGGGCGGCAATCCCGCGAATGATCTCGAGGTCTTCCGCCGAGAGCTGCCGCCCGCGGACCTGGAGCCCGCTCATGGCGCGGGCCCCTGGGACCCGCCCGGCCCCACGCCGTAGCGCGCCAGGATCGTGGCGGCCGTCTCCGCCGAGTGCCACCGCAACCGCAGCCCGGCCAGCACCGCCAGCTCCCACGCCCACAGGATCCCGTAGCAGTCCCCATCGCGCACCAGCACCTTGTCGCGGTTGGCCCGCTCCACCGCGCGGCGGTAGCGGGCCATCCCCGTGTCTTCGCCCCGCGCGTCCGCCTGCTGCTCGGCCGCCTGCTGGGCCCGGAACGCGGCCATGAGCCCCAGCAGCAGGAACACGACGTGGACGTGCAGGTAGACCGCCGCCTCGCTCTTCTCCAGCGGCGCCTCGAGCGTCCACTCGCGCTTGGCCTGCTTGTTGCCCGAGTTCTCGATGACCCCCCGCGCGTCGAACCGGTCGTAGGCGAACAGCACGTCCCGGGGGCTCTCCAGCGGCGCACAGGTCAGGATCACCAGGGGCTCGTCCGGGTCCGCCTGGGGGTAGGTGGGATCGGCGATCACCACCGCGGCGTTCAACCGGCCGGGGACGAACGTCTTTGAGTGAACCTTCGACCCCGGAGGTGCCGCGGCATAGGTGGGGCAGTCCAGCCCCGGGAGCCCGATCACGATGAGCGCCTGGCGCTCTTCGCGCCGCTGCCCGCCCTTGCCGGTCACCACCGTGACGGGCCGCGCGGCCACCACCGC
>JACQXP010000168.1 GCA_016208645.1 Candidatus Methylomirabilota bacterium
CGATGGGCAAAGACAGGCTGAAAAAGTTTAAGGAGACTCTGCAGGGGGGTCGCAGGTTTGAAGCCGAGGAGAGGAACGGGTGGGGCCACATACCAAGAGCGCATATCGCCTTTGAGGCAAGGACCGTTTGGGAGTCCAAGGCTGGGCGCATCGACATAAAGATTGACGAGAAAGACGGCTCGGTAGCCATCGTAGAGATCAAGGCAACGGATTGGGATGCCGTGAAACCTCGCCGGATCCGACCTACCGCTCAACGCCACGCCCGTCAGGTCTGGCGGTACATCAATGACCATCTTGAAGTGCAATCCAAGGAAGTGTGTCCAGGCGTGGTCTACGAGCACGAACCTCAGAATCCAGAAGTTCGAGCACAGATTGAGCAGGTCCTCAACGAGCGATTCATTCAAGTCGTGTGGAGAAAGGGGAAGAAGCCCAGGTGATTCGGCCGCCGGTTAACCCCGGCTGGAGCGGACCGGCGGCATGTCGCCTCATCATCGCCGAGCACCAGTTCCCGTCAGTCGCTCAGCCGCAGCGCGCTGGGCACGTGGGAGGAGACGGGGAGGGGACGTAGTTCACTTGCTAAAGTTTTTCTCAGCGACCAACCTTCTTGCGGCGCCGCCTCTCAGCATTTGAGCTAACCTTCTTCCTCGTCCATCTCTACTTGGTCTCCTGCTCCCTACTCAATCCTGCTCTCAATACTCCTGACTGAAAGGGGAACGGCCGTGGCCTCCGCATCGCGGCGCGGTGAGCGGAGGCGGAGGGCCAAGAGGCCGCCGAGGCCCGGCAGGAAAATCAGGATCCACACGCTCGTGCGCAAACCGAATAGATCGGCCATGACGCCCGACATGGCCACGCCCAATCCGCCGGCGCCGAATGCCAACCCCAGCGTCAGGCCTGACGCCAGCCCGAGATGTCGCGGGAGCAGTTCCTGAGCGAAAACGATCGTGACGGAGAAGGATGCCAAGAGGCTCATTCCTGCCAGCCCCAGGAAGAGCCAGCGCGGCGAACCCACAAGCGCGAGCGCGGGGCCCATGAGAACCGGAAAGGCCAGGAGCGAGACCGCGATCACCTGCTGTCTCCCAACCCGATCAGAAAGATGACCGCCCAGCAACCCGCCCAGCGCACCAAAAAACAGAAAGATGAACAACGCGCGCCCCGTGAGCGTGAACGCGACCCCTTGGTCGAGCAGGAAGAGCGGCAGGAAAATGACGAGCCCCGAGTAGCCCCAGGAGCGGAGCGTGATGAGGAGGCACAGCGCAGAGAGCTTTGCCCAGGGGATCGGAGACGTTCCCTGGCCGTGCCGGTGCTCGGGTTTACGGAAAGGGACCTCGATCTCGCGGCGATACCAATGGATCGCGCCGGCCATGAGGCAGCCGGGAACTATCAGGAGGGTGGTCCCTTTCAGGCTGAATCCGGCCAGGAACCAGGTGGCCAGGATCGGCCCCAGCGCGAAGCCCAGATTTCCGCCAGCGGCGAAGAAGGACATCCCCAGTCCCCGTTGAACCCCCGAGGCATGCGCGGCGGCCATGGATGCCACCGGATGGAACGCGGCCGTGCCAACACCCGTCAGGGCCAGGACCACCACCAGGGCCCAGTAGCTCGGAACGAGCCCCAACATCCCCATGAAAACGCCCGTCCACACGATGCCGGCCGGGAGGAACCATTGCGTATGCCAGCGATCAGAGATCCACCCGAAGATCGGCTGGATCATGGACGACGAGATCGTGAGCACGGCCGCCGCCAATCCGATCTGCGAGTAGCTCAGGCCGAAGCGATTCTGAAGGAGCGGCAGGACGACCGGCAGGATATTCTGACAGGAATCCACGACGGCGTGGCTCAGCAGGATCAGTGCGATCGGCCGCCGGCGCACGGATCACCAACCCAGGGACAGGCGCGCCGCGGTCAGCAGGACCACCACGTTGCCGCTCATGCCTTCCTGGATGATGCGCTGCAGGCGCTCGGGCAGCCGGTTCCCCACCGCCAGGCCGATCCCGCTCCCGACGAGGACGGCCACCACGTTGACGATGGTCCCACGCATATTCGCACCCACGACTCAGGACGCAACCGCTTCCGCCGGGGAAGATGGCAGCCACGGAAACGTTCCCCGAAAAAGACAACGGGGCCAAGGATGCCCCAGCATCCTGGCCCCGTCAAGGTCAAACGAAGTCCTGAGATTAGTTCAGCACCGGCTCCTTGTCCGGATGCAGGCGCTTGAACTTGCCCAGGAGCGCGTCGCGGTCCTCTGTGATCTCCGGATGCGGCACGATGCAGGCCACCGGGCACACGGCGATGCACTGGGACTCGGCGAAGTGCCCGACGCACTCGGTGCACAGGTCAGCGTTGATCAGGTAGATCGAGTCTCCCTCGCTGATCGCCTGATTCGGGCACTCCGGCTCACACGCGCCGCAACTGGTGCACTCCTCGGTGATGAATAGGGCCATGAGGTCTCCTCCCCTGTCACGCGGGTTCCCGCGCGGTGTTGTTGGAGCATTGGCGACACCCGAAGAAATATAGGCAAGATCCCGTGCGCCGAAAAGGGAAAACGTCCGGAACGGGAAAGATGCGCAGAAAGGCCTGCTTTTGCAGACAATCGTCGCTAGCGGCCGTTGCCTCCTCGCCTCTATTCAGCCTCACTAGAACCCCGTCCGGACCGCGCCCGGACCCGATCCCCATGCCCCCGAGGAACCTCGACGCACGCGGGGCGGCGAGGGACCATCGGGCGACCATGCCTTTCTCGCGAGAGCCGGGAGCGCGCCGGTCGGAATCATCCAGCCTGGCGCCCTCTCTGCTCCCGCCATGTCGTCAGTCTCGCTGGTAGCCACCCGGCAAGGCCCGGGACTAGGTAGAACCGCGGGAAAAGCAGATCGTCCTCCGGCCCGATCAGCCCCTCGCCCAGGGCCGTGCTTGCGAGAGGCGTGTGGGGGTAGATACGGATCCCCAGGGTGATCTTCAGCATCTCCAGGTTGAGCGAGCCGGCGAAGGCCAGGCTTTCCTCCACCGACTCCCTGGTTTCTCCTGGCCCGCCCAACAGCAGAAACCCCTGGCGACGTATGCCGTGGGCGGCGAGGCCCTCGGAAATACTACGCACTTCGCCGGGCTCAAACCGTTTGTTCATCCTGCGCAGGATCCGCGTGCAACCGCTTTCGAACCCCAGGCTGACTTCGGCGCATCCGGCGCCCGCCATGGCTGCCACCAGATCCTCCGGCACATGGTGCGGGTAGAGGATGCATCGCCAGACGATGTTGAGCCGCAGGGCGCCGATCCACCGGCAGAGTTCCAGGGCATAGGACGGCGGAAGGTTGAATGTGTTGTCCACAAACTGGAAACGGCGGAACCCGGTCTTCACGAGGCGAGCGATCCCTTCCGCCACGCGCCTGGTCGAGCGGGCCCTCACGCTCCGGCCCTCGATCTGAGGGGTAGAGCAGTAGCTGCAATCCAGGGGGCATCCCCGGCGGCTTTGCACAGGTATCCATAGTTCAGGATCCGTGGGATCCGCCGAGCGCCAGACGTCGTCCACCGGGAAGGGCAGATCGTCCAGATTCTTGGCGAAGGCGCGCTCCGTTCGGTGATCTCGCCCGGCCACGTGGACGCCGGGAAGGTCGGAGGGATCTTGACCCGTCTGGAGGCGGGAGAGCAGGGCGGGAAAAACCACCTCCCCTTCGCCGCACACGCCCATGTCGGCGCCCAGGGAGGCGAGTGCCGCATCGGGAAAAATGCTGTATCCCGCCCCGCCCAGCACCACGGGAGCTTGGGAAAGAGCCCGGCATGCCGCAATGACCGCCTTGACCGGCTCCAGCAGGAACCGGGGACTTTCCATCTCCTGATCGTCAATATTGCGCACCGAGATGCCGATGACGTCGGGGGACCCCTGTTCCACGGCCGCACGGAGTGCCGACTGGGAATCCGGTTCCGACTCCAAGTCGAGGAACCCCACCTCGTACCCGGCCTTCCGGGCGGCCGCCGCCACCAGGCCCAGTCCGAGGGGCAGCGTGGGCATGGTGATCCGTTCGGTGTTGGCCGAGACAAGGAGAACCTTCACGGGTTGCCTCAACGCCGCTCCAGAATGGAGACGATGCGCATGGTCACTTCATGTATCCCGGCCATGGAGCACCTCCCATTCCACAAATCCTGTCCTTTCCTGTCCGCAACGGCAGGCGCTGCGGGCCTTCCTTGCCGATCCGCGGCCATCCCCCACGCATCCGCCCGTGTTCCCGCTACAGCATCTGGACGCCACCGCTCGCAGGCAGGTAGGCGCCGGTAATATTATGCCATGAGCCCTCCCGGATTCCAAGGGGTGCCGGGTAATATGTGCGGCTTTGCGTCCCGGTCAGAACGAACGAAAGGGACCCCCCCGGGCTGGTCTCCGCCATCGCCAGGGCATCAGCCCTGGCGATGGCGCTCCTCAGCACGCGCCAACCACAGAGGTTTTCCTGCCAACTGGAACGGCAGGCGATACTTCGGAATCCTCGAGGAGAGTGGGTGCTGTTGGGTAGCCAGCGACTGGCTAACGTATCAGCCGAACCCCTTGGTGACGAGCCCGACGAGAGCGCCCCCCAGGACGAGCCAGGCGGAATTCAGGCGCAGCCAGAAGACCAGGACGGCCGCCACCACCCCCAGGCCGGCCGTGACGCCGTCCACCAGCGCCGCCCGCCCCAGTTGCCAGGTGACCGTGGCCATCAACCCGAGCGACGCGACGTTCACCCCGTCCAGGAAGCCGGCCGCCCACGGGGAACGGCGCAGGCGCGGGATGAGCGGATTGCTGGCCGCCACAAATGTAAAGGATGGAAAGAAGATGCCCCAGGTCGCCAGCAGCGCGCCCGGGACCCCTGCCACGACGTACCCGATGAAGGTCGCGGTGGTGAATACGGGGCCCGGGGTGAACTGGCCCACGGCGATGGCGTCCATGAGTTGCTGGTCGGTCAGCCATCCCCAGCGCTGCACCAGATCCGCCCGGAGGAACGCCAGCAGTACGTACCCGCTTCCAAACAGGATCGAGCCC
>JACQXP010000563.1 GCA_016208645.1 Candidatus Methylomirabilota bacterium
AAGGGAAAGAATGCTCAAGAACGGTCGTACCCAACGAAAAACCATTGATGCCTTGGTCGCGTCCTTTCCTATGGCCGTATTGACCGCATTCACCAAGGGCAACCCGTATCGGGTGAAACCCGATACGGGCATATGAAATCAAGCACTGAGATGGACGACGGCCACCTCCTGGAGATCCGGGACCTCAGCAAGCGCTTCGGCGGAGTGGTCGCGGTCAACCGCTGCTCCCTGGTCCTTGCCCCGGGAAAAATCTACGGCCTCATCGGTCCCAATGGCTCGGGGAAGACGACCCTGTTCAACTGTATTACCGGACTGGAGCGGCGCGACGCGGGGGAGGTCTTCTTTCGGGGCGAGCGGATTGACGGGCTGAAGCCCCACCAAGTCGCCCACCGCGGCATCGGGCGCACGTTCCAGATCATCCGGGTGTTCCCCGAGCTCACCGCCCTGGAAAACCTCCTGGTGGTCACGCGGGAACCCTTCGAGGTGGCTCACCGCCGCGCCCAGGAGTTGCTCCGCTTCGTGGCCCTCGATCGGCTCCAGAACGAATACGCGGGGAATCTCTCCTACGGGCAGCAGAAGCTCCTGGAGTTCATCCGGGTGTTGATGCGGGACCCGGAGCTGATCCTCCTGGACGAGCCCGCCGCCGGCGTCAACCGCACGCTCCTGAACGAGCTGCTGGCTGCCATCACCCGCCTGCGCGACCAGGGGAAGACCGTTCTGATCGTCGAGCACGACATGAAGGTCGTCATGGGCCTCTGCGAGAAGCTCTTCGTCCTCGACTACGGAGAAAAGATCGCCGAGGGCCCCCCGGGTGTCATCCAGGCAGACCCGCGCGTGGTCGAGGCGTACTTTGGACGCTGACGGCTTCCTGCTCAAGGCGGAGGGGATCCGGGCCGGCTATGGCAAGCTGGAGATCCTCCACGGGGTGAGCCTGGAGGTGCGGTCCCGGGAGATCGTGAGCGTCATCGGCCCCAACGGCGCCGGGAAGTCCACCGCCTTCAAGACCATCGTCGGGCTCCTGCACCCACGGTCCGGTCGGGTCCTCTTCGATGGAAAAGACATCACTGGCCTCCCTCCCTACGAGGTGGTCCGACTCGGGCTGGCCTATGTCCCCCAGGGCCGCATCGTCTTTCCCCAGATGACGGTGCACGAGAACCTGGAGATGGGGGCCTACCTCGAAACCGACCCGGGCCGGGTCAAGGAGGCGCTGCAGCGAGTCCACGCGCTCTTTCCCATCCTGGAGCAACGGAAGCGGCAGCTCGCGGGCAGTCTCAGTGGCGGCGAGCAACAGATGGTGGCCATCGGCCGGGCCCTGATGACCACGCCCAAGCTGATCCTGCTGGATGAGCCTTCCCTGGGGCTCTCCCCGAAGTGCGTCACCCTGATCTTCGAGAAGCTCCAGGAAATGCAGCAGGCCGGCTATACCATGAGGGTGGTGGAGCAGAATGCCGCCAAGGCGCTATCGGTGGCGGACCGGGGCTATGTCCTCGAACTTGGCCAGAATCGCTGCGAGGGGACCGGCCAGGCTCTCCTGGACGATCCCGAGGTCAAGCGCCTGTACCTGGGCGGCTAGAAACCGCCAGGTGGTCTACCCACGGGGCGTGCCGCCCCGC
>JACQXP010000564.1 GCA_016208645.1 Candidatus Methylomirabilota bacterium
ATCAGCTCAGAGGGGCCCCGAGGCCCCCCCGTCCTTCAGAATGCGCCAGAAGTGCACGATCATGAACATGCTGGCCAGGATGGGGAGGAAGATGCAGTGCAGCACGTAGAACCGGAGCAGCGTGGGCGGACCGACGACGCTCCCTCCCAGCAGGAAGGCCCGCGCGTCGTAGCGGGGGGTGACCCCCACAACGTCGGCAAAGGGCCCCTCGTGACCCAAAAGCGGCGTGGCCCGCGCCATATTGGTGCCCACCGTGACGGCCCAGATGGAGAGCTGGTCCCACGGGAGGAGATACCCGGTGAAGCTCAGCAGCAGCGTGAGCGTCAGCAGGATGACCCCCACCACCCAGTTGAACTCCCGCGGCGGTTGGTAGGAGCCGGTCATGAAGACCCGGAACATGTGCAGCCAGACCGTGATCACCATCCCGTGGGCCGCCCAGCGGTGCATGTTGCGCATGAGCATCCCGAAGGGGACGTCGAACTCCAGATACTTCATGTCCGCGTAGGCATACTCGCCCACCGGGCGGTAGTAAAACATCAGGACCACCCCGGTCAGCGTCAGGACCAGGAACAGCAGGAAGGTGATCCCGCCCATGCACCAGGTGAACCGGACCCGGATGGCGTGGCGCCGGATCTTCGGGGGGTGCAGGTGGAGCCACACGTTCGCCATGATCTGGAGGACCCGGTTCCGCGGCGTGTCGTCGTAGCCGTGGCGGAACATGGACGTCCAGACCTGGGATTCCACGATCTGGCGTTTCAGCGCCTTCAGCGTGCGCGTCAGCATGCAGCCTCCGGGGAAGGAGATCGGGCCATGCCGGTGAGGTCCTAGACCGCATTATTCACGAGCGGACCCGTGAGTTCTCCGGATCAAATGACCAATGACCAATTTCCAATGACCAATGATGGTGGGGCACCCATCGCACCTCGCCCGCCCCGGGCGGTGCGATGGGTCCCGCAGCGCGCCGTCAATGGGCTTCACGGAAATCACATCCGCAATTGGTCATTGGCCATTGGGATTTGGTCATTCCCGGCGATCATTCGCCAACATGTTCGCGAATGATCCGGGCTAGACCTTGAGCTTGGCGCCGGGCTTGTCCCACTCGCCCAGCTCGTATCGGAACTTCAGGCTCTTATCCACCACGAGCTGGCCGTCATCGGAGAGAGAGATCTGCACCCGCTCCAGCGGGCGCGGGGCCGGCCCCTCGAAGTTGATGCCGGACCGCTTGAACCCGCTGCCGTGGCACGGGCACTTGAACTTGTCTTCTGCCTGGAACCAATTGGG
>JACQXP010000543.1 GCA_016208645.1 Candidatus Methylomirabilota bacterium
GGTCGGAGCGATGGCGAAGAAGTGGTCGGCCGCCGTGTGGGAGAGCATCGCGCCCGCGCTCGACGGCTTCGGCTCCCTTGATTATGTGCGCGGCGCGCTCGAGGGAGCGCTCGCGGCGGGGACGGACCACGGAGAAGCGACCGCGTCGTTCCTCCTGCATCTATCGGGCGGGGCGTTCGCGGTCGCGGACGGCCGAGCGGATTACATCAAGATCTGCGCCCGGCCGGTTTTCGAGAGTTTTATGAAACGGGAAGACGAGGTCAAGACGATCGTGCGCACCCGCGGCGCCGAACTGGAGCGGGCGGGGTACCATGCGCAGCTCGAGCCGGGCGGCGATTCGGGCATCTTCCTGCTCGAGGACGGAAGGCGCAAGAAGGTGGCCCGCGATGCGTCCGCGCGTCTCGAGGCGGCCGTGAGGGAACATATCGAGCAGTGCTCGCCCGGCGTGATCCTCAGGAATCTCGTTCAGGATTATGTCTTCCGGCCGCTTGCCGTCGTGCTGGGGCCGGCGGAGCTTGCATACCGGGCGCAGGTAGCGCCTCTCTACCCGTTCTTCGGCATCGGCGCGCCCGTTCCCGTGCCGAGAATGGCTGCGACGTTCATTCCGCCGCCGGTCGTGGAAGCGCTGGAACGGTCGCGACTGGCGTGCGAGGAATTCATCGATTCCCCCGCACGGCTTGCGGACGCCGCAGCGGGTTCGATGCTCGGGCCGCGCATGGAAGAGGCGCGCGAGCGGGCGAATCAGGCCATCGACGAGAATCTGCGGCGGTACCTTGAAGAGGCTTCACGCGTCCTTCCGGAAGCGGAAGCTTCGAGATACCGGGCCCAGGTCGAGGAGGGAAGGCGCCGCCTCGAACAGTCGCTGAGCCGCATAACGCAGGCAGGCAAGCAGGCAGCGTCGCGCGCGTGGCCTTGGCTCGCTTCCGTGGAGGCGATCATCGCCCCGCAGGGCATACCCCAGGAACGGATCGTCTCTCTCATCGTGCCGTTTCTCTTCGCCGGCCGCGCGGCATCGGACGAGCTCGCGCAGTTGGGCGCGCGATATGTGAGCGATCTATTGGACGGGAAGCCTGCGCATTATGTATATTCGCTGTACTGATCGCGTCCGCGCGAACTATACCGCGGGAAGGACGGGTTGGTGACGAACCTTTGCGCGGAGCGAGCGAGGATCGCCCGCCGCAGGCGGGAAGCCGAGCGAAGCGGGCGCAGGTGAGGAAACTACCCGTCCTTCCCGGAAAACGAGGACGGGAGGGGTGAGTCGGCGGCAGGATTCACGCACAGGTGGCCTATGAACA
>JACQXP010000544.1 GCA_016208645.1 Candidatus Methylomirabilota bacterium
AGCCGACAGTCCCGCCTGCGGCGGGATCGGATTTCGCTGCCGGAAATCGGGGAGGTGGGTGAATGAGCGCTGAGGCGAGGCGGTTGGAGGAGGCCCGGACGCGGACCACCCACTGGAAGCGCTGGGGGCCGTACCTGGCCGAGCGCCAGTGGGGGACGGTTCGCGAGGACTACTCCCCCTCCGGCACCGCCTGGGACTACCTCCCCCACGACCACGCCCGCTCCCGGGCGTACCGCTGGGGAGAGGATGGCCTGCTGGGGATCTGCGACAACCACCAGCGCCTCTGCTTCGCCCTGGCCCTCTGGAACGAGAAGGATCCGATCCTGAAGGAGCGCCTCTTCGGCCTGACCGGCTCCCAGGGGAACCACGGCGAGGACGTGAAGGAATACTACTTCTACCTCGACTCGACGCCGACCCACTCCTACATGAAGGGTCTGTACAAGTACCCCCAGGCCGAATTCCCGTACGCCCGCCTGGTGCAGGAGAACGCCCGGCGCGGCCGGGGCGATCAGGAGTTGGAGCTCCTGGACACAGGCGTCTTCGACGAAAACCGCTCCTTCGACATCGTGGCCGAGTATGCCAAGGCGACCACCGACGACATCCTGATCCGCATCACGGTGTGGAATCGCGGCCCGGATCCGGCCCCCCTGCACCTGCTGCCCACCCTCTGGTTCCGGAACACGTGGTCATGGGATTCCGAGGCCGAGCACCCCAAGCTGAGCCAAGGACAGTCGGCCGGTGGTGCCTCCGTCGTGACCGCGGAACACCCGGCCCTCCCGCACGCGTATCGGCTCTACTGCGAGGGACAGCCGGACCTCCTGTTCACCGACAACGAGACCAACGTCCAGCGTCTGTTCGGCAGGCAAGACAGCCCCGCCTTCGCCAAGGACGCCTTCCACGAATACCTCGTGCATGACCGGACGGCCGCGGTGAATCCTGCTCCGGAGGGAACGAAGGTGGCGGCCCACTATTCCCTGCAGGTGGCCCCCGGCCAGAGCGTGGTGGTGCGGCTGCGGCTTCGCGACGGCGGGGTCGCAGGGGGCCCCTTCGGCGAAGCCTTCGATCGCCTCTTCGCCGAGCGCCAGCGGGAGGCGGACGAGTTCTATGCCACCATGATCCCCGACACACTGAGCGACGACGCCAAGCGCGTCATGCGGCAGGCCCTGGCGGGGTTGCTTTGGTCCAAGCAGTGGTACCACTATGACGTCCGGCGCTGGTTGAAAGGCGACCCCACCCAACCCCCACCGCCCCCGGAACGGCTGTACGGCCGGAACCGCGAGTGGACGCACCTGTACAACGAAGACGTCATCTCCATGCCCGACAAGTGGGAATACCCGTGGTATGCCGCCTGGGACCTGGCCTTCCACACCGTGGCGCTGGCCCTGGTGGATTCGGACTTCGCCAAGGAGCAGTTGATCCTGCTCCTGCGCGAGTGGTACATGCACCCCAACGGCCAGATCCCCGCCTACGAATGGGCCTTCGGGGACGTGAACCCTCCCCTCCACGCCTGGGCCGCCTGGCGCGTGTACAAGATCGAGAAACGGATCCGCGGCAAAGGCGACCGCCAGTTCCTGGAGCGGGTCTTCCACAAGCTGCTCCTGAACTTCACCTGGTGGGTCAACCGCAAGGATGCCGACGGACTCAACGTCTTCCAGGGCGGCTTCCTGGGACTGGACAACATCGGGGTGTTCGATCGGAGCGCTCTCCTGCCCACCGGCGGCCACATCGAGCAGTCCGACGGCACGGCCTGGGTCGGGATGTTCTGCCTGAACATGCTGGCCATCGCCCTGGAGCTGGCGTGCAAGAACCCCGCGTACGAGGACGTGGCCTCCAAGTTCTTCGAGCACTTCGTCTACATCGCCCACGCCATCAACAACATCGCCGGCGAGGGGATCGAACTCTGGAACAAGGAGGATGGCTTCTTCTACGACGTCCTCCACCTGCCCGACGGCACGGCCCACCCCCTGAAGGTCCGGTCCATGGTCGGGCTGATCCCCCTCTTCGCCGTCGAGACTGTGGAGCCAGAGATCGAATCCTACCTGCCGAAGTTCTGGCGCCGGATGATGTGGTTCCTGAAGAACCGGCCCCGCCTGGCGGATCACGTCGTGCGCCAGGACACCTCCGAGGGGAAGGCCCGCCGGCTGCTCTCCCTGGTCAACGGGGACCGGCTCGCCAGCGTCCTCCGCTACCTGCTGGACGAGAAGGAGTTCCTTTCCCCCCACGGGATCCGGGCCCTGTCCCGCCACCACCGGGAGCATCCCTACACCTTCACGGCCAACGGGCACGTCCACAGGGTGGATTACGAGCCGGCCGAATCCTCCACCGGGCTCTTCGGGGGCAACTCCAACTGGCGCGGGCCCGTCTGGTTCCCGGTGAACTTCCTCCTGATCGAGTCGCTCCAGAAGTTCGACCATTTTTACGGGAAGCAGTTCCAGGTGGAGTATCCCACGGGATCCGGCCAGCCGCTCCCGCTCTGGGACGTGGCGGCCGAGCTGTCGCGCCGCCTGACACGGAGCTTCCTCTGCGGCCCCGACGGGCGCCGGCCGGTGTACGGCGGCACGGCAAAGTTCCAGACCGACCCCCACTGGCGGGATCTGATCCTCTTTTGCGAGTACTTTCACGGCGACAACGGGGCTGGGATCGGGGCCAGCCATCAGACCGGCTGGACCGGCCTGGTGGCCAAGCTGCTCCAGCAGAGCGGCGAATGAACTGCCGAGGGGCCAAGGAGCGGAGGAGCAGAGGGGCAGGTCGCTGAAAAGGAGTCCGTGACATGCAACTGGGCATGGTAGGGCTGGGCCGGATGGGCGCCAACATGGTGCGGCGCCTGTTGAAAGGCGGTCATGCCTGCATCGCCTACGACCGGAATCCCGAGAGCGTGGACCGGGTGGCGGCCGAAGGGGCCATCGGAGCGAAGACATTGGACGGCTTCGCGAAGAGCCTGAGCACGCCGAAGGTGGCCTGGCTGATGGTCCCGGCCGGCGAGGCCACGGAGCAGGCCATCCGGGCCCTGGCAGAGCGGATGGCGCCGGGCGACGTCATCATCGACGGCGGAAACTCCTACTACAAGGACGACGTGCGCCGCGCCCGGATGTTGCAGGAGCGGGGCATTCACTACGTGGACGTGGGGGTGAGCGGCGGCATCTGGGGCGTGGAGCGGGGCTACTGCCTGATGATCGGCGGGGAGTCGGAGGTGGTCTCGCGCCTGGAGCCCATCTTCAAGACGCTGGCACCCGGCCGCGGCGAAATATCCCGCACGCCCGGGCGCGAGAACAGTGCCGGCACGGCCGAGGACGGGTACCTCCACTGTGGGCCCCCCGGGGCCGGGCACTTCGTCAAGATGATCCACAACGGCATCGAGTATGGGCTGATGCAGGCCTATGCCGAAGGCTTCGACATCCTGCGGAACGCCAATTCGGCCGAGCTGCCGGAGGGCCACCGGTACGCGTTCAACGTGGGCGACATCGCCGAACTCTGGCGGCGCGGGAGCGTGGTGGGATCGTGGCTGCTGGACCTGACCGCCATGGCCCTCCTGGAGAACCCGACCCTCTCCAACTACACGGGGTTCGTGCAAGATTCCGGAGAGGGGCGCTGGACCATCATGGCCGCAATCGAAGAGGCGGTGCCGGCCGACGTGCTCTCGGCGTCGCTCTACACCCGCTTCCGGTCCCGGCAGGCGCACACCTTTGCCGAAAAGCTGCTGTCGGCCATGCGGCAGAAGTTCGGCGGGCACGTCGAGCAACCCTAAGAGCGGGGGCCAGGGACCAGGGCTTGGGGGTCGGGTCAGACCCCCGTCGGCCGTTGGCATGTTTACAGGTTGGAACGTTTCAACGTTTTGACCTGCCAACCTGCGAACGTGAAATGTGACGGCTTCCAAGCCCCGAGAGAGGTGACAGAAATGACAGCCGACGAGGCGGTGAGCGCGGCGGAGGAACACCCCGGGCAACCGGGCGACCCGTGTGTCATGGTGATCTTCGGCGCGGCCGGGGATCTGACGAAGCGGAAGCTGATCCCCGCTCTGTACAACCTGGCCAAGGGCACTCTCCTCTCCAAAGAGTTTGCCGTGGTGGGGGTTGCCCGCGCGGGAATGACGACCGAGGAGTTCCGGCGGAAGCTGGGCCAGGACATGCAGGAGTTCGCGACCGAGCAGATCGATCCCGGGCTCTGGGAGTGGCTGGGGCAGCGGCTCTACTATCTGCCGGGCAATTTCAGCGATCCTGCCGTCTACCGGGATCTCCGGACCCTGCTGGACAAGGTGGACACGGACCACGGGACCCGCGGCAACTATTTCTACTACCTGGCCACCAGCCCCGGCTACTTCGCCGAGATCGTCCGGCACCTCGGGGAGACGGGACTCGCCCGGGAGGAGAACGGGCGATGGCGACGAGTCATCATCGAGAAACCCTTCGGGCGAGACCTGGACTCGGCCCGCGCGCTCAACCGGGAGATCAGCCAGATCCTCTCCGAGAGCCAGATCTACCGGATCGATCACTATCTCGGCAAGGAGACGGTCCAGAATATCTTGGTCTTCCGGTTCGCCAACGGGATCTTCGAGCCCATCTGGAACCGCCGCTACGTTGACCACGTCCAGATCACCGTGGCCGAGACCGTCGGGGTGGAGCAGCGGGGTGGCTACTACGAGGAGGCGGGCACGCTCCGCGACATGGTCCCGAACCACATCTCCCAGTTGATCAGCCTCACGGCCATGGAGCCCCCCATCTCCTTCGAGGCCAACGCGGTGCGGGACGAGCAGGCCAAGATCCTGCGCGCCATCCAGCCCCTGACCCCGGAAGAGGTCCTGGTCCGCGCGGTGCGCGGGCAGTACGGTGAAGGGATGATGGAGGGCGCGCGGGTGCCCGCCTACCGCGCCGAGCCCAAGGTCGCGCCCGATTCCGCCACCGAAACCTTCGTGGCCCTCAAGCTGTCCATTGACAACTGGCGCTGGGCCGACGTGCCGTTCTACCTGCGGACCGGCAAGCGGCTGCCGAGCCGGGTCACGGAGATCGCCATCCAGTTCAAGCGCGCCCCCCTCATCTTGTTCCGCAAGACCCCGGTGGATCGGCTGACGCCGAACCGCCTGGTCCTCCACATCCAGCCCGACGAGGGCATCTCGCTGCGCTTCGGCGCCAAGGTGCCGGGACCCGTGGTGCGCCTGGGCTCGGTGGACATGGCCTTCCAGTACAAGGACTACTTCGGGAGCAAGCCGAGTACCGGGTACGAGCGGCTGCTCTACGACTGCATGACGGGGGACGCGACGCTGTTCCAGCGCGCCGACATGGTCGAGGCCGGCTGGAGCGTGGTGGCGCCGATCCTGGACGTGTGGAAGGCGCTGCCGCCACGGAGCTTCCCCAACTACGCCGCCGGGACCTGGGGGCCGAGAGAGGCGGACGAGTTGCTGGAGCGCGACGGCCGGCAGTGGCGGAGGAGCGACAAATGATCCTGGCGGGCGACGTCGGCGGGACCAACACACGGCTGGCCTTCGTGGAGGCGACTGGCGACCGCCTGACCCTCATCGTGGAGGAGGTCTTCCCCAGCCGGGACCATGCCAACCTCGCGGCGGTCTTGGGGAAATTCGTGTCGTCCCACCACCTTCCCATTGAACAGGCCTGCTTCGGGGTCGCGGGACCCGTCCGGCACGGCCGGTGCGACGCGACCAACCTGGCGTGGGTGGTGGATGCACGGCAACTGGCGCGGGCGCTCGGCCTGGAAACCGTGGGCCTCATCAATGACCTCGAGGCCAATGCGTATGGAATCGCTGCGCTCGAGCCCAAGGATTTCGTCGTCCTGAATGCCGGTGCGCCGGATGCCGAGGGCAATGCGGCCATCATTGCTGCCGGGACCGGCCTCGGCGAGGCGGGGCTCTACTGGGACGGCAAACACCATCGGCCCTTCGCCACCGAAGGAGTGCATGCCACCTTTGCGCCCCGCACCCCGCTGGAGATGGACCTGCTGCGCTACCTGCTCAGGGAGTTCGCGCACGTCAGCTACGAGCGCGTCCTCTCGGGGCCGGGCCTGCTCAACATCTACCGGTTCCTCCGGGACACGGGTCGCGCCGAGGAACCGGCGTGGCTCGCCGATACGCTGAGTCAGCGTGATCCCTCGGCTGCCATCGCCCACGCGGCGCTTGAGGGCACGAGTGCCCTTTGCGTGCAGGCCCTGGACCTCTTCGTCTCGCTGTACGCCGCGGAGGCCGGAAACCTTGCCTTGAAGGTCATGGCCACCGGCGGCGTGTTCGTCGGCGGAGGGATCGCCCCCAAGATCATCCGGAAGCTCCAGGAATCGACGTTCGTGGAGGCGTTCACAGCCAAGGGTCGCATGCGGCCGCTGCTGGAAGCCATGCCGGTCCGGGTCATCCTGAACGAGAAGACCGCTCTCCTCGGCGCCGCCCGCTGTGCCACGCTCTCGGCAACGGTGACTCCGTTGCCCACGAAGATCTGAGGGGCCGTTGATGGGCATGCCTGGGGGGCATGGTGAAGTGTGATATCCGGATCCTGGCGGACGCCGGCGAATTGAGCCGCACAGCCGCGGAGGAATTCGTTCGCCAGGCCGAGGACGCGGTGCGGACGCGCGCGCTCTTCACCGTTGCGCTGTCCGGAGGCTCCACGCCCAAGGCGATGTACCGCCTGCTCGCCAACGACGATGAGCCATCGCTTCGCGGTCGCGTGCCCTGGGGGAGGATCCACTTCTTCTGGGGTGACGAGCGCCACGTGCCGCCCGACCATCCCGACAGCAATTACCGTACGGTGCACGAGGCGATGCTGTCCCGGGTGCCCATCCCGGCGGAGAACGTCCATCGCATCAAGGCAGAAGACCCCGATGCCAGGAGCGCCGCGGCGGACTACGACCAGGAGCTTCGCAAATTTTTCTTTCCCCGGCGCATGACGGTCGAGGCCCTTCCGCGATTTGATCTCGTGCTGCTGGGGCTGGGTCCGGATGGGCACACTGCGTCACTCTTCCCGGGGACGGACGCGATCCACGAACAGACACGATTCGTCGCCGCCCCCTGGGTGGAGAAGTTCCATGCCTACCGGATCACCCTGGCACCGCCGGTGTTGAACAACGCCGCCTGCATCCTGGTCCTCGTCAGTGGGGAGCAGAAGGCAGAGGCACTGCGGACAGTGCTGGAGGGAGCGTATCAGCCCGACCGGTTCCCGGCCCAGCTCATCCGCCCCACGCTCGGGAGCCTGCTCTGGCTGGTGGATCGTGCGGCGGCACGGCTCTTGCGCCTCCCGGGGTGACGGGGGATGACGGGTCCCTGATGGCAGCTTCTTCCCGTCGAGCAGCGCGATCAATCCAGCCCTGACCATCATGGCCAACGCTCTCCGAGTGGGCGATCACTTGCTGGAGCGGCTAGGCTAAAGAGGAAGGCGGCCCATGCAGTACGATGCGATTATCATTGGCTCTGGTCAGGCCGGTAACCCCCTGTCCGAAAGCCTGACCGATCTGGGATGGAAGGTGGCGTTAATCGAGAAGGACCACCTCGGGGGCACCTGTATTAATACCGGCTGCACGCCGACCAAGACGATGGTCGCTTCGGCTCAGGTGGCGTACTACGCGCGTAACGCCAGCCGGTGGGGCGTCCACACCGGCGAGGTTCGCGTGGACTTGCCCAAGATCGTCGCCCGCAAAGACGCGATCGTCCGCCGCTTCCGCAGCGGGCATGAACACAAGGTGGACAGCCG
>JACQXP010000169.1 GCA_016208645.1 Candidatus Methylomirabilota bacterium
CCCTGGACGGGGCCTTCCTGGAAGCCTACCTGATGAAGCCGCCCTTTCTCTACGCGACTGCCACCGCGCTGCGGCCGGTCTTCGAGCGGGCCCGGTGCATCCTGGGAAACGGTGGTCCCTGCGGTTTCGCCGACGTGGCCTCCGGGCGGATCGACGTGTACTTCGCCTGGAACGAGGCCTTGACCGAGGTCTTCTCCGCCGTGTCCATCGCGGAACGGGCAGGCTGCGTGGTCAGCCACTGGGACGGCTCCCCCCTGCGGTTCCGCCCGGATATTCACGCGGTCTACAGCCTGGTGTGCAGCGCCAACCCGCGTCTGCACGAGCAGGTCCTCCAGGCGCTGAAGGGCATCACGCCCCCGAGGGGACTCACGCCATGAAGCTGGGCTGCATCTGCGGCACCTTCAATCGGTCCTTCAACGCCGGGACCATGGATCAGATGCGGTTCCTCTCCTGCTGCGCTGCCGAGCTCCACGTGCAGGGGGTCGAACTCCAGGACATCCATTTTCCCCAGACCCGGCCGGCGTACCTCCAGATGCTGCGGCGGACCGCCAGGGACCTGGACCTGGCGATCATCGGCATCGGCGTTCACAACGACTTCGGCCGGGCGGATGTCACCATCCGGCAGAGCGAGATGGTGAAGGTCAAGCAATGGGTGGAGGTGGCGGAGCAGCTCGGCGCTCCACTCGTCCGGGTCTTCGCCGGCTACCCCGAGGGCGACCCCGTGGAGAGCGGGGCCCGCTGGCCCGCCATGATTGACTCGTTGCGCGAGGTCGCCGCTTTCGCCGGCCACGCGGGGGTCCGGCTCGGCCTGGAGAACCACAACCATGCCGCCTTCACCCCAACCGCAATGGAATTCCTGCGCGTCCTGCACGAGGTCGGGTCTCCCCACCTGGTCCCCCTGCTGGACACCGGGAACTACGTGGACGGCTGGCCGTCGGTGCAGAAGACCGTGCCGATCGCGGCCCACGTCCACGCCAAGTTCTGGAAGGTGGCGGCCGACGGCTCCGACGAGAAGGTGGATTACGCCAGGATCGTCCCGGCCCTGCGCGCCGCGGGATACACCGGGTGGGTGAGCTTCGAGTACGAGGCCGAGGAGCCGGAGGCCACCGGGATCCCCCGCGCCCTCGCGTACCTCAAGCGGATGCTGGCGGGGTAGCTCGCCCGAATGTCGGATTGTGGATCTCGGATTTCGAATTGCTCAAACTTATCGGAGACCTGTTTACCTTCCCACCATCGCCCTTCGCTTTCACCATTGGCAAGTTAGCAACATCTGACCCCAGCCCCGGAGTCACTGCGTCGCCGCCCTACCTGCCATCTGGGATCGTTTCCG
>JACQXP010000170.1 GCA_016208645.1 Candidatus Methylomirabilota bacterium
CGATGGGAACGATGACCACCAGGCCGGTCACGAACTTGATCTGCAACTGCCGCCGGATTCCACTCATCTCAAAAACAGGGGCTAGGGGTTAGGTGACAAGTGCCAACTGATTGGTGACATCGAAAAGTGCCATGAGATTGGTTACAGTCCACTTCAGTCCCCGGTTTCCCCACAGGGGGGAGCATAGCCTGCGATCATGGGGCCTCTGGAAAGGAGGACCCCATGAGGATGCATCCCGAGGCCGAGCGTCGACGGGCGGTGGCACGGGTCCAAGCGGGCGAACCGATCACTGCGGTGGCCGCCTCGCTGGGCCGATCGCGGCAGTGGGTCTACAGCTGGCTGGCCCGGGCGACCGTCGGGGAGGTCACCTGGGCCGCGGATCGCTCGCACCGGCCCGCCCATCTGCCCCGGGTTACCCCCGTCGACGTGGTCGCCGCGGTCCGCCTGATCCGCCTCGAACTCTACAACGCCGACCTCTTCTGCGGAGCGCAGAATATCCGGTGGCGCCTGGAGGAGCTGGCCGTCACGCCGCTCCCCTCGGTGCGGACCATCAACCGGATCCTGGGACGCGAAGGGTTGACCCACCGGCGCACGGGCCGCTACGTACCCAAGGGGAAGGCGTACCCCGCGCTGCCCGCCGCCCGGGCGAACCAGGTGCACCAACTCGATTACGTCGGCCCCTGTTACCTCCGGGGCCCGGTGCGGTTCTGGAGTCTCAACACCGTGGATGTGGCGACCATCCGCTGTGCCACCGAGCCGGTCGAGCGGCGGGCCGGCCAAGCCACAGTGAATGCGCTCTGGGCGACATGGCATCGCTTGGGCCTCCCCGAGGCCGTCCAGGCCGACAACGAGATGGTCTTCTACGGGAGTCCAGCGCACCCCCGGGGCATGGGCTTGCTCATCCGGCTCTGCCTGGGGCAGGGGATCGAGCCCTGGTTCATCCCGTTCCGGGAGCCCTGGCGGAATGGGGTGGTCGAGAAGTTCAACGATCATTACGAGGCCAAGTTCCTCGCGCGGGTCACCGTGGCAGACTTCCCGGCCTTGGGCCCGGCCAGCCTGGGCTTCGAGCAGCGGCACAACAGCCGGTACCGCTACAGCCGGCTCGGGGGGCAGACGCCGCTCACGGCCCTGCAGCGCCAAGGGCACCCGCTCCGGTTCGCGGCCCAGGAAGCTCCGCCGGAGGCCCCGCTGCCCAAGCCGGAGACAGGGCGGTATCACCTCGTACGCTTCATCCGGAGCAACCGACAGCTCGACGTCTGGGGCGAGCGGTTCCTCCTGCCGCCGGAGGCCCAGTACGAGTATGTCGTGGCCACAGTCGATGTGGAGCATCAACAGCTCCTCGTCACCCTCCAGGGGGACCCCATTGACCAGTTCCCCTACCGTCTCCGCTGATCGGAGGGTCTGCGCGACTTGTGAGGTGGCTGGCTGTTACCAATCAGTTGGCACAAGGTGACGTCACCAATCAGTTGGCACTTGTCAGGTAGCCTATAACCGCCCTGCTGCATCATCCCCATCGCCAACAACCCCTTGGTTTGTCAAATATACAATCCCGAAAATCATGGCTGCGTATATCTAAAATATTCCTTATAATTCAATTAGTTACGATTTTTGTAGATGGTGTTTACGGAGATGATCGAATGGGTGGTGGCGCCTAATTTCCGGCTTCGAGGGTGAGGAGCCCTGAGGTCAGATCCAGGTTAACCCGGAAGCGCTCCAAGAAACTGAGGCCGAGCAGCCCAACGATGCTTGGAGGCGCGTTGGGCAGATCGTGGATCACCGCCGGGACATGGCGTGCGACGGCCCCGCCAACATCCACCTCGTCCAACAAGGCGAGGGGGGCCTGGATCACGCCGCTGGCCGTCGCCAACCTGACGGTACCACCGCTGCCGGCGATCCCCATCGTGTCGGCCACGAGCCGGCTTACCGTGGTGAAGGTGGCGCCGGTGTCGAGGATGAAGTAGCCGACCTGCTGCCCGTTGACTCTGGCGGGGACGAGCACCGATGCCCCTCGCCTTTGAAACGGGACCTGGGTGGTTGCCAGCGCCGGCTCCCCCAGGGACTCGAGGGCCTGGCGCGCGGCAATCGCCAGCGGGGATTGCGGCGCCATCTGAAGGACCTGGCGATAGACCTGCGCCGCGGCCGGGCTGTCACCGAGCAAACGGTACGCCTCTGCCAGATACCAGCGGCGCTGCGGTTCGCGGGGGGCCTGGTCAACGGCCTGAATGAGCTTCTCCAGCGCCCACCGGTAGTGCCCCCCCTGGAAAAACTCTACCCCTTCCTCGTAAGCGCCGGCCTGCGCCCTCGCGGCGGAATGAACCACGCCACAGCTCATGGCTCCGGCGAGGACCACGGCCAACCATATCCGCAACCGGAACCCTTGCGTCATGCGAACCATGGGACCCCAGGAGGACAGGGAAAGAACTCGCGGTCCCGCACAATTTTCCGCCTCACCCTCGCTTCACCCATGTCACGTCTCAGGTGCCGGGAAATCGTGGCTGGGCAGCCTTCGCTCGCTCGATCGCCTCGCGGACCGCGGGCAGCAGGAAGACGTCCTCGAGATCGAACTGGGCGAGGCCGGTCGCCAGGAGGCGGGCCTTCTCGCGAGTCGTCAGGGTTCGCTCGATGATGATCCGCCGCTCCCCGTGGATGACACACAGGCCTCCCCGCCCTGGCAGCTCCTCGGACGCCAGCGTGGCATACGTCACAGGGATCCGGAGCTGCTCCGCCAGGTTTTCCAGCGCGGTCAACAACCATTCGTCCTGCATGGCGTCCGCCGGTTGTGATGGGGACCTGTCTGCGTCCATGGCGTCGGGGCAGATCACCTCCACTCGCCGTTTTCAGCCCGAGCGGAGCGCTTCTGCCATGCGGACGGCCTCGCGGGTGGGGCCGACATCGTGGGTCCGGATCAGGTGAGCGCCATTCACCACGGCGATCGCCGTGACGGCCAGGGAGCCCGCCAGCCGATCGGCGGGATCCGGCTGACCCAGGATGTGCCCGATGAACGATTTCCGGGAAAGGCCCACCAGAACGGGGTGCTCGAGCGTCCGCAGGTCTCCCAGCCTCCGCAGCACCTCGCAGTCCCACGCGTGCCACGGGATGGCGGCCTTGCGGAAGAACCCGATCCCCGGATCAACGACCACGCGATGCTCGGGCACCCCCGCCTTCCAGATGATTTGCAGGCTTTCCTCCAGGAGGCGCCGCACCGTGCCGATGGGGTCCCGCGCCTCCGGTTCCGTCTCGGCTGCCATGAGGATCACGCCGCGCGCCCGCCGGGCGACGATCTCTGCCATGCCGGGGTCGTGGCGCAGGCCGCTCACGTCGTTGATCACGCCCGCCCCGGCGTCCAGCGCGGCCAGGGCCACCCGGCTCCGCCTCGTATCGGCCGAGATGGGGACGGCCGTGACCTTGCGGACGACGCCGATCGCCCAGGCCAGTCGCCGGATTTCCTCGTCCTCCGTGATCTGGGTCGCCAGGTAGGGGGCCGTGGACATCGCGCCGATGTCCAGCGCATCCGCCCCCTCCGCCGCCATCTGCTCCGCCGTCCGCCGCAGCGAGTCCTCCCCCTCGGCCACCGAGCCCTGATAGAAGGACTCGGGGCTCACATTGATGGCGCCTACCAAGCGCACGGGGAACCCGTCGCCGACTTCCAGTCCCGCCAGGTTCGCATAGGCGGTCATGCGCCGTTCTCCATAGCTCCTCGCCAGGCCTGGCGACCCGGCAGGCGCGGCTGCATCCTCCCCGAAAGACGAACGGCGCCAGGAGGTTCGATCCTGACGCCGTCACGCTCGGCAGTCTGTCTCCCGGCCGTCACGCCGGTTTCTTGTCCCCCACCAGGATCCGCAGCATGTCAATCGGCAGCGGGAAGATGATGGTGGAGTTCTTCTCCGTCCCGATCTCGGTAAGGGTCTGGAGGTAGCGGAGCTGGATGGTGATGGGCTCC
>JACQXP010000545.1 GCA_016208645.1 Candidatus Methylomirabilota bacterium
ATCCGCGAGGCAGTGGATCGGCCGATCCTCCGCAAGGACTTTCACGTGGACCCGTATCAGCTCTGGGAGGCCCGCGCGGCCGGGGCGGACGCCGTGCTCCTCATCGCCGCGTCGCTGTCACCGCCGGAGTTCCTGGACCTGCTGGAACTCAGCCGGGCGCTCGACCTGGCGGCGCTGGCGGAGGTGCATACTCGCCAGGAGCTGGAGACGGTCCTGCAGAGCGGGGCACGCCTGGTGGGGATCAACAACCGCGACCTGAAGAGATTCGAGGTCTCGCTGGAGACAACCTTCGGGCTCTTGCCGCACGTGCCGCACGAGGTGGTCGTGGTGAGTGAGAGCGGGATCAGCCAGCCGGACCAGGTCGCCCGCCTGGCCGCGGCGGGCGTAGACGCCATCTTGGTGGGAGAGGGGTTGCTCCGCCATGCGGACGTGGGACGTGCCCTCCGCGACCTCATCGGGGGAATTCACGGGTGAATCCGGGCCTGGTGGGGACGGCGTGACCCGGGTGAAGATTTGCGGGATCACTTCGGCCGAGGACGCCGCCGCCGCGGTGGAGGCGGGGGCGGACGCCCTGGGGTTCGTGTTCGTGCCGGGAACGCCGCGCCTGGTCCACCCGGAGGTGGCGGAGCGGATCGCGGCCGGTCTGCCGCCCTTCATCACCACGGTGGGCGTCTTCGTGGATCAGTCGCTGGACGAGGTCCTGCGCATCGCCGCCCGGTGCAACCTGCAAGCGGTTCAACTGCATGGCGATGAGCCGGAGGATTTCAGCCGCCGCATCCCGATCAAGGTGATCAAGGCGGTCCGGGTGCGGGGCGCGGGAAGCCTGCGGCTCCTCGCGACATATCCAGCCCACGCCTTCCTGCTGGACGCCTTCGTGGAAGGGCAGCCGGGCGGGACGGGCACCGCCATTCCGTGGGACCTGGCCCTCCAGGCCAGGAGGCATGCGCGGATCATTCTCTCCGGGGGCCTGCGGCCGGACACCGTGGGCCTGGCCGTGCGCCGGGTGCGGCCCTACGGCGTGGACGTCAGCAGCGGGGTGGAGACGCGCCCGGGACGCAAGGATCACCAGAAAGTGAGGGAGTTCATTGCCGCCGTCCGTCAAGCCGACCTCAGTTGATCGCATCGCCAGCCGCCTGCCGGACCCGCTGGGCCACTTCGGTCCCTACGGGGGGCGGTACGTCCCCGAGACGCTCATGGCCGCCCTGGAGGCGCTGGATTCGGCCTACGAGGCGGCCAGGCAGGACCCGGCGTTCCAGGAGGAGGTGGCCCACCTCCTCCGCCAGTACGTGGGGCGCCCCACGCCGCTTTACCTGGCGCGCCGCCTCAGCGAGCGCCTCCGCGGCCCGCGGATCTACCTCAAGCGCGAGGACCTCTGCCACACGGGCGCCCACAAGATCAACAACACGGTGGGGCAGATCCTGCTGGCGCGCCGAATGGGCAAGGGGCGGGTGATCGCCGAGACGGGGGCGGGGCAGCACGGCGTGGCCACCGCCACGGTGGCGGCGCTCCTGGGACTCACCTGCGAGGTGTACATGGGCACGGAGGACATGCGGCGCCAGGCGCTGAACGTGGTCCGCATGCGCCTCCTGGGGGCGAAAGTCACGGGCGTGGATTCGGGGAGCCGGACGCTCAAGGACGCCATCAACGAGGCCATGCGGGACTGGGTGACCAACGTGGAGACGACCCATTACGTCCTGGGGTCGGTGCTGGGCGCCCATCCTTACCCCCGGATGGTCCGCGACTTCCAGGCCATCATCGGACAGGAGGCGCGCCGGCAAATCCTGGAGGCGGAGGGACGCTTGCCGAGCTGCCTCATCGCCTGCGTCGGCGGCGGCAGCAACGCCATGGGACTCTTCCACGCCTTCCTGGATGACCCGGACGTCCGGATGATCGGCGTGGAGGCCGGGGGGTTGGGGATCGCCTCGGGGCAGCACGCCGCCCGCTTCGCCGAGCGGACGGTGGGGATCCTGCACGGCAC
>JACQXP010000546.1 GCA_016208645.1 Candidatus Methylomirabilota bacterium
ATCGAGGGCGACCCGGATAACCCGATCAACCAGGGGGCCCTGTGCTGCAAGGGCAACGCCGACATCCAGATCGTGTACAACGAGCGGCGGCCCATGCGGGTCTGGTACCGCCGGCCCAACGGCGAAACCTGGGAGCAGAAGCCGGTCGAATGGGCCATGGAGCGGATCGCGCAGCGGATCAAGGAAACGCGGGATGCCACGTTTGTCGAGGTCGCGGACGGCGTGACCGTGAACCGCTGCGAGGGGATCGGCATCCTGGGCAGCGCCATCATCAACAACGAGGAGTGCTACCTGATCTCGAAGTTCGCCCGGGCCCTGGGGGTGGTCTCCCTCGAACACCAGGCGCGCATATGACACTCCCCGACGGTCGCCGGTCTGGCGGCCAGCTTCGGTCGGGGGGCCATGACGAACCACTGGATTGACATCGCCAACAGCGATGCCATCCTGATCATCGGCAGCAACGTCGCCGAGACGCACCCCATCGCCTGCAAGTGGATCGGCAAGGCCCAGGACCGGGGGGCGCCGGTCATCCACGTGGATCCCCGCTTCACCCGGACCTCGGCCAAGGCGGACATCCACTGCGCCCTCCGGCCCGGGACGGACATCGCCTTCATGGGCGGCCTGATCCGGTATGCCATCGAGCAGAACCTGATCAGCCGGGAGTACCTGGCCGCCTACACCAATGCGCCGTACCTCGTCCACCCCAAGTTCGCGTTCACAGACGGCCTCTTCTCCGGGTTCAACCAGGCGACCGGACGCTACGACCAGGCCACCTGGACGTTCCAGGCCGGGCCGGACGGCCAGCCCCTGACGGACCCGACCCTCCAGCATCCCCAGTCGGTGTTCCAGCACCTCAAGCGCCACTACGCCCGGTACACGCCCGAGATGGTGGCCGCGGTGACGGGGATCCCGAAGGAAACGTTCCTCAAGGCGGCCAAGGCCTTCTGCGCCACCGGCGCCCCGGGGAAGGCGGGGACGATCCTGTACGCTATGGGCACCACGCACCACACCGTGGGGAGCCAGAACGTCCGCTCCCACGCGGTCCTGCAACTCCTCCTGGGCAATATCGGCATCGCCGGCGGGGGCATCAATGCCCTCCGGGGCCACGCCAACGTCCAGGGCTCCACGGACTTCGGCCTGCTGTACGGCAGCCTGCCAGGCTATCTGGCCCTGCCACGGCAACAGGATCATCCGACGCTGGCCTCCTACCTGGAGAAGGAGACGCCCAAGGCGGGCTTCTGGGCGAACAAGCCCAAGTTCTTCGTCAGCCTCCTGAAGGCCTGGTGGGGCGACAAGGCCGCCCGGGAAAACGACTTCTGCTACGACTACCTGCCCAAGGCCTCGGGCGACTGCTCGTACCTGGCCATGTTCGAGGCGATGCTGGCGCGGAAGCTCCGGGGCCTGATCGTCATCGGCCAGAACCCGGCCGTCTCGGGCGCCAACCTGGGCATGGAGCGGAAGGCCCTGGGCCAGCTCGACTGGCTGGTGGTTCGCGACCTGTTCCCGACGGAGACGGCCAGCTTCTGGAGCGCCCCCGGCGTGGATCCCGCCGCCATCAAGACCGAGGTGTTCCTGCTCCCTGCCTCCACCTACCTGGAGAAAGAGGGGAGCGTGACCAACAGCGGCCGCTGGATCCAGTGGCGCTACCGGGTGACGGAGCCGCTGGGCGCCGCCCGCTCCGACGGCTGGTTCATCAACAACCTGGTGCTGCGGCTGAAGCGGCTCTACGTGGGGAGCCTCCAGCCCAAGGACCGCCCCATCCTGGACCTGCACTGGGGCTACGGCGAGGATCGGCCGGATGTGGACCGTATCGCCCGCGAGGTGAACGGCTACTACTGGGTGGACCGCAAGCAGGTCCGGAACTTCACCGCCCTCAAGGACGACGGCTCCACCGCTTGTGGCAACTGGATCATGTCCGGCTTCTACTTCGAGGAGAACCGGGCCAAGTCCCGCAAGGCGGAACCCGAGGGCATCGGCGCCAACCTGGGCTGGGGGTACGCCTGGCCGCTGAACCGCCGGATCCTGTACAACCGCGCCTCGGCGCGGCCCAACGGGGACCCCTGGAACCCGGACCGGGTCGTCCTCCGCTGGGATCCCGCCGCCGCCCAGTGGGTGGGCAACGACATCCCCGACTTCCGGGCGGACCTGGCCCCCACGGCGCCGGGCGGCGGCAATCCGTTCATCATGCGGGCCGACGGCAAGGGGGCGCTCTTCTCGCCGCTCGTCGAGGGACCCTTCCCCGAGCACTACGAGCCGTTCGAATCGCCGGTCCGCAATCTCCTCTCCACGGTCCAGCGGAACCCGCTGGTCCGCCTCAATCCGGCCGACTGGAACCGGCTGGGCGACGCCACGCAGTTCCCCATCGTGGCCACCACCTACCGGCTGGCGGAGCACCATCACGCCACGACCCGGTACCTCACCTGGCTGGTGGAGATGATGCCCAACATGTTCGTGGAGATGGGCCGCGAGCTGGCCGAGGAGAAGGGCATCAAGAACGGGGACGTGTGCACCATCCTCTCGGCCCGGGGCCAGATCCGCGCCGTGGCCTGCGTCACCGACCGGCTGAAGCCCTTCGCCATCAACGGACGGAAGATCCACCAGATCGGCCTGCCCTGGCACTGGGGATTCGTCGGCATCTCCCGGGGGGATTCCGCCAACCTGCTCACGCCGCACGTGGGGGACGCCAACACCCAGATCCCCGAGTTCAAGGCGTTCCTGTGCGACGTCCGGCGAGGAGGGTGATGCGCCATGGCTGAGATGGCAATGCTCATTGACGTCACCCGCTGCACCGCCTGCCGCGCCTGCCAGGTGGCGTGCAAGGAGTGGAACCGGCTCCCGGGGGAGACGACCAGCTTCACCGGGAGCTACCAGAACCCGCCGGATTTGTCGGCCACCACCTGGACGCTGGTCCAGTTCCGGGAGGCCGCGGACGGGGAGGGGCTGCACTGGCGGTTCCGCAAGGCGCAGTGCATGCACTGCACCGACGCCATCTGCCATGCCGTCTGCCCCAACGATGCCGTGACGAAGTACCCGGAAGGCAACGTGGTCATCAACCAGGACCGCTGCCAGGGGTGCCTGCGCTGCGTGGAGAACTGCCCGTTCCAGGTTCCGCACCTGAACCCCGCGACGAAGAAGACGGCCAAGTGCACGGGGTGCGTGGACCGGGTGATGAACGGCCTGCCGCCCGCCTGCGTCAAGACCTGCACCTCGGGGGCGCTGCAATACGGGAGCCGGGCGCGCCTGCTGCGGGAGGCCCGGGCGCGGCGGGACAAACTGTTCCCCCGGGGCGTGATCTATGGGGAGCGCGAGATGGGGGGCCTCCACGTCCTCTATCTTTTGCCCGGGCCTCCGGCGCGCTACGGGCTGCCGGAGGGCCTGGCGGGGGGCGGGGCGCTCGGGGCGGCGCTCCAGCGCATGACCCGCTTCGCCCTGAGCGGCCGCGGCTAGCCGCGGAATTTCAAATGGAAAACTGACCTGTCTGCGTGCAACGCACAGGCAGGCAACCGACACCCGGTCAACCCGGAGGCCGAGACAAGTTGGCCGGTTGTCAGTTGTCCGTTGTCGGTTTTGCATTGGGGCCATGCCATGGACCTCTCGGATCGGTTGCGCGAGATCCACCGGGTCGTCCGCGATGCCCGGGCCGACGTCGAGCCGGTGCGGATGGACCCGGCGACAGCCACCCTGCGCCTGCGGGCGGGCCAGCCGCTCCTGGCCGGGGCATCGGTGCCCGTAGATGAGAAAGTGGCCGCGCGCCTCCTCCGGGAGATCTGCCGGATCGTGGCCACGCCGCAGGCGGCCTGGCTCCTGGATGCGGCGGGCCAAAGGCCCATCCCGTTCCAGGCGATGGCCGACGCCCTCCTGGCCGGACAGGCTGAGGCGCTGGCAGACACGCGCGGCGTGCCTGCGGCATACTTCGCCTTCGTCGTCCTGGCCGCCCTCCGGCCGAGCTTCCGCCGGCACGCGGAGTCCCTCGAACCCCTGACCGAGGACGTCCCGTGGCATCGGCCCCTCTGTCCCATCTGTGGCTCGGTCCCGTCGCTGGCGGAACTCCGGGGAGACCCGGGGCGGCGATACCTGCGCTGTGCCCTGTGTGAGGGCGCCTGGCGGGTCCCGCGGCTGCGCTGCCCGTTCTGCGCCACGACGGATCACACGCGGCTCCGGTATCTCCGGATCGAGGAGGAGCCGGATATGCGCCTGGACCTCTGCGATGCCTGCCGGCGGTACCTCAAGACGCGCATCGCGCCGGGGGGCGAGGCCGAGCCGGATCCCTTCGGGCGCGACCTGGCCACCCTCCACCTGGACGCCCTGGCGTGGGAGCGGGGCTACGAAAGCGCGTCCCCGGCCACGCCGCCGCTGGGCCGGAGACCCCGACCACCGGCGCAGGGCCCCACCCCGCACGGTGGACCGGACACCGCCCGCCGAGTTCGGTGATACGTCCAGAATCCGCTTGACTTGGCGCTACGGGTGTAGGTACCGTGAATGGGCGTCTGATCCACACGTGTAACCTGGGACGATCCGGACCTATGGAAGCGGCTCCAAGGGGGGCGGGCCGCGGGAGGAGAACCATGCAGCCAAATCGCGGAAAGGCCTTATGGTTTCTGGTCGTGGTGCCGTTGCTCGTGCTCGGGGTCGCAGTCTCCGGGGCCTGGCGACCCGCCTGGGCCCAGCAGCCGATCACGCTCTCGGTCATTGACGTGGCCGGCGACCTCGCCTCGGTCCAGGTGATCCTGGACAACTACAAGAAGGCGTTTCCCAACAAGGTCAGGGACATCAAGATCCAGCGGGCGCCGGCGCCGGAGCTTCCGGCCAAGATCAAGGCCCAGCAGGATGCGGGCCGGGTGGACATCAACCTGATCCTGACCGGGCAGGACGCCGGTTCCGTCCTGGCGGCGAACGATCAGATCATCAAGCTCTTCCCCAAGTACGACAAGCTCTTCCCGCGGGTTGAGCTGACCGAGGAAGGCAAGGCCCTCCAAGACGAAGGGGAGGGGTACCTCCTGCCCTCGGTGGTGAATGCCGGCGGACCGGTGTTCATCTACAACCCGAAGAAGGTGCCGAACCCGCCCAAGACGGCCGATCAGCTCCTGGCCTGGGCCAAGGCGAATCCCGGGCGGTTCATCTATGCCCGCCCCGCCAACAGCGGCCCCGGCCGCTCCGTCCTGGCCGGGATACCTTGGATCCTGAAGGACAAGAACCCCAAGGATCCGGAGAAGGGGTGGGACAAGACGTGGGCATTCCTGAAGGAGCTGGGGAAGTCCATCGAGTACTACCCGACCGGGACAGGATTCACCTTGAAGGAATTCGCCCAGGAGCAGCGCTGGATGATCGCCGGCATCATGGAGTGGGACATGAAGCCGCGGGCCGAGGGCGTCATCCCGCCCGACGCCAAGATCACCATCCTGGAGAACACCACCTTCGTGATTGACGGCCACTACTGGGCCATCCCCAAGGGGGTGCCGCAGAACGAGATCGAGGTGATCCTGGACCTGATGAAGTTCATGCGGCGCGTGGACCAGCAGGTCCTCACCTACCGGGCCTTCATCGGGCCGTCCATCAAGGCCGCCACCCTGGACAAGGCCCCGGCGGACCTCCAGAAGTACGTGAAGGAGTTCTGGCGGCCGGAGTACGATGAGATCGGGAAGAAGTGGAAGAGCACCCCGCAGCTTCCCGTGAAGCAGCTCACCTACGCCATGGACCGGTGGGACCGGGAGGTCGGCGCGGCCCAGATCAAGAAGTAGGAAGCGACCACGGATGCTCTGAGGGGGAGGGTCCGGACGGAGGGGCCCTCCCCCTCGTTTTCGAGCGACGGGACGGCATGAAGGACACCATCGAGTCGTTGCGATTCCGTATTACCAAGCGCTTTGGCACGAAGACGGTGCTCAAGGACTTCGGCCTGGAGGTGCGAGGGCGGCAGTTCATCACCTTCCTCGGGCCCAGCGGCTGCGGCAAGTCCACGGCGCTCAACATCCTCGCGGGCCTGATCCCGGCCACCGACGGGGACGTCTGGATCGACGGGGAGCGCATTGACCACCTGCCGCCGGAGAAGCGGGGCTTCGGGATGGTCTTCCAGAATTACGCCCTCTTTCCCCACATGACGGTGTACAGCAACATCGCCTTCGGCCTGCAACTCCAGCGGCGGCCCGCGGCGGAGATCCGGGAGCGCGTGGGGCAGATGCTGGATCTGGTGCAGCTCCCGGGATTCGAGGAGCGCTACCCGAGCCAGCTCTCGGGCGGCCAGCAGCAGCGGATCGCCATCGCCCGCGCCCTGGTCCTGCACCCACGCCTCCTCCTGCTGGACGAGCCACTGTCCAACCTGGACGCCAAGCTCCGGATCGAGATGCGGGCGGAGATCAAGCGGCTCCATACCAACCTCGGGCTCACGTCCATCTATGTGACGCACGATCAAACGGAGGCCCTCTCCCTCTCCGACTGGGTGGTGGTCATGCGAGACGGCATCCTGATGCAGGCGGGCACGGCGCAGGAGATCCACGATCAGCCCCGGAACGTGTTCGTTGCCGACTTCATGGGGTTCCGGAATTTCTTCCCGGTGCAGGTCGCGAGCGTGGGGCCGGAGGGGGTCGTGGAGGGGACGGGGAACGGGATGCGAATCCGGGGACGGACCCGCCATGCCCTGGGCCCCGGCGCTGCCGCCGTGGCCGCCATCCGTCCCGACGATGTGCAGGTGGGTGAGCACCTCGGTGGCCCGAATGCATTCCATGGGAAGGTGGATATCGTGGAGTACCTGGGACGGGAGAACGAGGTGATCCTGACCCTGGAAGCGGGACCCAGGTTGTGGGTGCACACCCCGGAGCGCGTGGTTCCGGGAGAGTCGGTAATGGTGGTTTTCCCTCCCGAGAAGGTGATCTTCCTCCCCCCGGATGGCGAGGGCGTGTCGGCATGAGACGGGCCCGCGTAGGGGAGCGTAGCGAGCTGGACGCCATGGCCATGGTCTGCGTGCTCCCATCACTCCTCTACGTGCTCGTGATGTTCGTCTACCCGTTCCTCTACGGGATCTACATGAGCCTCCGCCCGGCCAAGCTCCTCGGGTTCAGCTTGGCCAACTACATTGTTTTTTTCACCGACGAGTGGCAATACCGGACGGTGTGGATTACCTTCGGCATCGCCGTCCCCAATACCATCGTGGTGGTGTCCTTCGCCCTGCTCCTAGCCTACGGCATGCGGCGGGGGATCTGGCTGGAACGGACCATCACCACGATCCTCGTCCTCCCCATCTCCCTCGGGGTGATCCTCCTCGCAGAGGGGATCCTCGGGTTCTACGGGGCCCGGGGCTGGTTCCACCAAATCCTCCTGGGATTGGGAGTCCTCAAGGAGCCGCTGGTCCTGACCCACAACTACATCGGGGTCATGCTGTCGCTCTTCATGCAGCAGTTCCCGTTCTGCTTCCTCATGCTCTTGGGCTACGTCTCAGGCATTGACCCCAGCATCGAGAACTCCGCCCGCACCCTGGGGGCGGGGCCCTGGACCGTGTTCTACAAGGTGATGCTTCCGCTCATGGCCCCCGGCATCGCCATCGCCTTCGCCCTGGTCTTCGTCATGAGTTTTGGTGTGTTCCCCTCGGCCATCCTGCTGGGGCAACCGGCCGGCGCCACCCGGACCATCGCCATCGCGGCCTACCAGCAGGCCTTCGAGTTCTACGACATGTCCTACGCCTCGGCCATCGCGGTGGTCATGGGGCTGTTCCAGTTGGCCGGCCTCCTCGTCATCATCCTCCTGCGGCGACGCATGGTCATGGCGGCTACCATGGGAGTCGGCAAGCGGTGACGACTGCAATGGAAAATGAAAAACCGACAACTGACAACCGCCGATGAAAAACCGACAACCGACAATTTCAAACCGGCCAAAGTGTGAAACGGCAAAAGTCAATGGGTCTTCCGGGCCGTTCGTTTTCAATTGTCAGTTGTCGGTTGTCAGTTTCACATTGGCTTTGTGAATCCTATGATCCTCGGTCACTGAGGCAAGCGATGCGCGGCCGTTTGTGGGGATTGGCGCTTTACATGTTCGTCCTGGGGTTCATCCTGAACCTGCTGGGCATCGTCAGCCACGTCCTTGTCAGCTCCCTAGCCAAGCGGTGGTTCGGGACGCCTCTGCCGACGGCGTTCACCACCGAGTGGTTTGCCTACGCGTGGAGCAACTTCGACCTTGGCCGCGTCCTCGGGGTCACGATTTTCATCGCCCTGGCGGTTGTGGTCCTGGCGCTGATCCTGGGATTCCCGGCGGCCTACATCCTGGCCCGACGGAACTTCCGGGGGAAGCCCCTCTTGCTGCTCCTGTACTTCTTGCCGCTGCTGATCCCCCAGATGACCTATGGGATCCCGCTGGCGACGACGATGTACCGGTACGCGATCGGGGGAACGGTGGCGGGGGTCATCCTGGCGAACCTCGTCCCAATGGTCCCCCTGGCCGTCTTCATCCTGATGCCGTTCTTCGAGCAGATCAGCATGAACCTGGAATGGGGCGCGGCCATGATGGGGGCGAACCGCTTCCAGGTCTTCCGCCGGATTCTCCTTCCGCTGACTGTCCCGGGCCTGCTCACGGCGGGCGTCCTGATCCTGGTGAACACGGTGTCGAACTTCGAGCTGACCTTCCTCGTCTCCGGCGCCGGCTCCCAGACCCTGGTGGTCGCCCTCTTCTACAACGTCTTCGCCGGGGGCGTCCGGCCCGTGTATTCCGTGGACGCCATGGCGGTGATGTACATGACCACGGTCATGCTGCTCTTGCTCCTCGCCCTCCGCTTCGTCCGCCCCACCCAGATGGTCTTCCGCCTCGACCAGCCCCAGCGGTAGCCCCCGGTTGTATCCGCCTGGCTCGCCGTGGGACAGCTTTGTCATGGCTCCCTCGGCGAGTGAACGCTGGCCCGACCCCTCTACCTCCTCCAGGGACATTCCTCCACGTCGCATCCTGATGGGGCAGAGACAACCCTCGCAGAACTGAATGGTTAGTATCGTTGATCAAAGGGACCAGCCTAGTCTTCATCGTCGCAGAAGGGGGAGCCCACGCCGCACGACCCTGTGTGGCGTGGAATGGGAAATGCAATCGCTGTCCCCGCGGCATCCAGCAAACGCCGGGCGCGAGCGGGGCTGCTGCAACCGGAGCGGGGTGCATGGGATCGGTGATCGTCCGGGTCGAGGCGGCGGTCGAGATCGGAGTGCCCGTCTCCCCCGTCTTCGCCCTGGTGAGCGACCCCCCGGCCAAGGCGCGGCTGAACCCGTTCCTCCAGGTCATCCGAATCGAGCGGGAGGATCCGGGACCGCTTCGCGAGGGGAGCGTCACCTTCCTGCGCCTGCAGAAGGGCACGCGCATCTTCGAGTATCGCACGCGCTGCACTCGCCTGGAGCCCGATCGCCTGCTGGAGAATCAGGCCGAGCTTCCCACGCTGTTCCGGGTGCGCGTGGAGGTGGAGCCGATCCCGGGCGGGACCCGTCTCACGCAGCGCGAGGAGTGTGAGATCACCCCGGCGAAGCTGGAGCATCTGCCGGTGCCGCGCCGGGCCGAGCGGGCCTGGCGGACCATCAAGCTGCTCAGCTTGGTCGCACCGAGCCTGGCGCGGGAGACCCATGCGGTGATCCTGCGGGAGCGTGCCGACGCCCTCCGGGTGGTCATGGAGCGCGAACTCCGGGGCTGGCTCCTGGCGATCAAGGAGCACCTGGAAACTCATGACTAAATGCGTTCGGTTGTTCGGTGGTTCGAGCGTTCGGCTGTTCCGGGAACCACCGAACCACCGAACCGTCGAACTACCGAACGTTTTTGAGAAAGACTGATGTCTCTTCGACTCAAGATGATCCTGGGTATCGGGGCGATCCTGTTCCTGGTGGTCCTGGTCTATACGATCGTGGCCTTGAAGACCCAGGCCAACCACCTGATGAACATGGCCAAGCGCGAGGCGGAGTTGATCGCCGCGGTAACGGACCGGGCGATCGCCCGGTCCATGGAGGAGGGGAAAAGCCAGGAAATCCAGGCAATCCTCGAACGGATCGGCGAGGATCCCGACCTGGCCGGGATCCGGATCGTGGATCCCAAGGGGGCAATCCTCCGCTCCAGCAAACCGGAAGAGGTGGGACAGACCCTCACCGGAAAAGAACGGCTCGCGGAGGGCAAAGCGTTGGAGCCCTCCTGGGATCTTCTCGGGAGGACCGTGGGCATCTTCCGGCCGATTCCGAACCAGCCGCACTGCACCGGATGCCATGCCCCAGAGCTCACAACCCTGGGGTTCCTGAACGTCCGTGTCTCGTTCCCCGCCATTGATTCGGAGATGGCCCAGCAGTGGACGTTCATGATCCTCCTGGCCATCGGCTGTCTCATCGCCGCCGGCGGCCTGATCGGCCTCTTGTTCACCATGGCGGTGGGGCGGCGCATCGATGCGCTCTCGGGGACGATGAGTCGCGTGGAGGCGGGAGACCTGGCCGCCCGGGTCTCGGCGGATGACCGGGACGAGCTGGGACGGCTCGGGAAGAGCTTCAACGCCATGGTGGCCCGGCTGGCGGATGCCCGGAGGCAACTGGAGGATCGCCACGCCGAGGAGATCCGGCGGGCGGAGAACCTGGCCTCGCTCGGCCAGATGGCGGCCGGCATCGCCCACGAGATCAACAACCCCATCGCCGGCATGTTGAACTGCGTGCGGAGCCTCCTCAGGGGAGTCAAGGACGAGCGGCAGCGGATCCAGTACCTCACGATGCTCCAGGAGGGGCTGGGACGCATCGGCCGGACCGTGGGGCAGCTCCTGAACTTCGCCCGGGAGGCCAAGCCCCAGGTCACCCGAACCGATCTCTCTTCCCTTCTGCAGCATTGCCTGGCCCTCCTGGAGCAGGACCTGACGGCCCGCAAGATCTCCTGCTCGCTCTCGCCGGACGGCGGTGTGCCCGCCCTGCTGGCCGATCCCTACCAGCTCGAGCAGGTCTTCCTGAACATCTTGAAGAATGCGATGGAGGCCATGCCGGAAGGCGGAACGATCACGGTCACCACCGGTCTGCGCCGGCGGGAGGCGGGCCCATTCGCCGAGGTGCGGATTGCCGACACGGGGGTGGGGGTGGCCCCCGAGCATTTGCCCCGCATCTTCGATCCCTTCTTCACGACCAAGGAGGTGGGCAAGGGGACGGGCCTGGGACTCTCCGTGAGCTACGGCATCGTGCGGGCCCACGGGGGCTTCCTCGAGGTCACGAGCGCCGTCGGGAAAGGCAGCACGTTCACCGTGGCGCTCCCGGTCCGACGCGAAGACGCGCAATGAGAAATGAAAAACCGACAACTGACATTGGAATGGAGTTGAGAGTGCAGCCCCGGATCCTCCTGGTGGAGGACGAGCCGATCCTCCGGTTGACGCTGGGGAACGACCTCGCGGAAGAGGGCTACGAGGTCGCGTGCGCTCCCGACGGAGCGGAGGGGCTCCACCTGCTCCAGGCGCAGGCCTTTGACGTGGCCCTCTTGGATCTCAAGCTCCCCAAGGCGGACGGCCTCACGCTCCTGCAACGCTTCAAGGCCGCGAACCCGCAGGGCCTCGCCATCATGATGACCGCCTATGGCACCATCCAATCCGCCGTGGCGGCGATGAAGGCGGGGGCCACGGACTACCTGTTGAAGCCCTTTCCCCCGGAGGATCTCCTGACCCTCCTGCGGGGCCTTCTGGTCCAGCGGCAACCCCGCCGGGGGGACGCAGAGGCGTGGGGTGGCGTCCGGCGGCTGGGCGATCTCCTCTACGTGAGCGAACCCATGGCCCGGGCCTGCGATCTGCTCGCCACGGTCGCGCGAAGTGATGCCACCGTCCTGATCCAGGGCGAGACGGGCACGGGCAAGGAGCTGGCGGCCCGCGCCATTCATCATGCGAGTGAGCGACGGACGCATCCCTTGATCACCGTCGCCTGCGCCGCCATCCCCGAGACCCTCCTGGAGGCGGAGCTGTTCGGCCACGAGAAGGGGGCCTTCACCGGCGCCATTCGAGACCGGAAGGGGCGCTTCGAGCTGGCCCACCGGGGAAGCCTCTTCCTGGATGAGGTGGCCGATCTGGGGCCGGCGGTCCAGGCGAAGATTCTCCGCGTCCTCCAGGAAAAAGAGTTCGAACGGGTGGGCGGAACCCAGACGATCAAGGTGGATGTCCGGGTGATCTCGGCGACCCGGAAGCGCCTGGAAGACGAGGTCCTCGCAGGGCGACTGCGGGAGGACCTGTTCTATCGTCTCAAGGTGATCCCGGTCACGCTGCCGCCGCTGCGGGAGCGCAAGGAGGACATCCTCCCGCTGGCAGAGCATTTCCTGGAGAAGTACGCCCGACCGCTGGGGAAGGAGATCCGGGGGATCGCCCCCGAGGCCTGCCGGCACCTGCTCGCGTACCATTGGCCCGGCAACGTCCGGGAGCTGGAGGCCAGCGTCCAGCGGGCAGTGACCCTCACGAAGAATCCGACGCTCACGGCAGAGGACATTTCCTTCGAGGGTGTCCCCACGCCTTCCGATCCGGTGAGCGCCCCCTCCCAGCTTCTCACCGATGCCATCCGGGAGACCGAGCGGCGCTACCTTCAGGAGGTCCTCCGAAGCGTCGGCGGTCAGAAGCAGCGGGCCGCCGAGATCCTGGGGATCAGCCGGAAGACCCTCTGGAAGAAAATGAAGCTGCTGGGCCTGGAATAACGGGAACACGAATGACGTTCGGGCGTTCGAGAGTTCGGGCGTTCGGTAGTTCGAGGAACAACCGAACGACCGAACCGCCGAACGCCTTTCCTCCCCCTGCATGACCCAACACTGAGCAGGCAATGTTCCGTCGGATTGCGGCGTGGCTCACCGAGCGGACCGGAGGCCGGCCCTTCGAGGCGTTCCAGATCGAGGTGACCACCCGCTGCCTCCTCCGGTGCGCCATGTGCCCCCGGGTCGTCCTGGCCGACCGGTGGCCGGAGATGGACCTGCCCTGGCAGACCTTCGAGCGCCTCGCGTCCGCCTTTGACCGGACACGGCACGTCCACCTGCAGGGATGGGGGGAGCCGCTGCTGCATCCGCGTCTCTTCGACATGATCGCCCTGGCCAAGGGCGCCGGGTGCCGGGTGGGGCTCACCACCAACGGGATGCGCCTGGACCTGGAGGCAGGGACGCGG
>JACQXP010000547.1 GCA_016208645.1 Candidatus Methylomirabilota bacterium
AGCCGAATGAAATACGCATTCAGGCTGGTCATGGCACCCGTGAACAGGAGGACCCCGACGGCAACCAGCACCACCCCTGCCACCCGATCCACGAGGGGGAGAAAGCGTCGAAAGCGTTCGAAGAACCGGCTGAATCTGTCCAGGGCCAGCGCGCTCATAAAGAAAGGCACGCCCAGGCCAGCGGCGTAGGCGGCCAGCATGGTGATACCGTCGGTCGCCCTCTCGGCCGTACCGGCCAGGGTCAGGATGCTGCCCAGGACCGGTCCCACGCAGGGGACCCAGCCGGAGGCGAATGCGATTCCCACCACAAGAGAGCCGGCATAGCCAGCGGGACGCGCCTGCAGGTGCACGCGCCACTCCCGTTGCAGGAACGGCAGCCGCAGGACACCGGCCAGGGACAGGCCAAACGCGATGATCAGAACACCTCCCACCTTCTGCAGCAGGCTGCGAGACTGGAACACGAGCTTCCCCATCAGGCTGAAGGAGGCGCCCAGCGCGATAAACACCAGTGAGAAGCCCGCGATGAACAGACCGGCGTGGACGAGGGTGGCCGCCCGGCCCGGGGGAGTCCTCGGCCTGGCAGCGGAAGCTACGGCAGGTCCCGACACCCCGGAGAGGAAGGCCAGGTACGACGGAACCAGGGGTAACACGCAGGGCGACAGGAACGACAGCACACCTGCGCTCACGGCAAGAAGGATAGTGACACCCTGTACCGGTTCCACGACGTCCCCCTCCAGCCCACGTTCTACCGCCCTGACCTAAGCGCCGACGTCTCAGCGCACGGTAACCAAGAACTCGCCCTGGCCTTCCTGACGCCCTCCTCGGTCAATGGCGACCCGCACCATCCACTGTCCGGCCATCCTGAAGCTGACCGGCGCACTGTACCGTCCCGGGGAGTCCATCCGCGCCGCGGCGCGACCCGGCTCCCCCATACCCGCCATCCGCCTGCCAATGCTATCGGTCTCCATGTCGTAGGTCAGGGTCACCGCGGCATCCGTCACCGGGGTCCCGCCCGCATCCACGATCGAGACCACCAGCTCGGCGGGCCCGGTCCACGGCACTCGCGGCTCGGTCCCGACCGTCACCCGGACAGAACCAATCTGCTGCGTCCGCGGCGGGGCGGCCGGCACACGCTGCAGCGCCAGGTAGAGTCCCCCGACCAGCACCCCGATCGCGCCCACCACCGCCAGGCCGATTGCCATGGGACCTGTCCATGTCCGCCGCGGTGAGGAGATGATACGTCTTTCCGTCGCCTCCATCTCTGGTCTCTCTTTCGGTTTCAGGCGTCCATCAAGCCTTGAGGGTGCTTTGGGGTTATTGCTGGTCGGGAGCCACGCCTGCCGCCATCCGGAAAATCTGCCCCTTATCTACGACGAGTAGCCCTTCCGACGAGAGACTGAGCTTGATCCGGTCCAGGGGACGGGGCGCCGGTCCCTCGAAGTTGGTCCCGTCAGGCTTGAACCCGCTGCCATGGCAGGGACACTTGAATTTATTCTCGGCACTGAACCAGTTGGGGGTGCACCCGAGGTGGGTGCAGATGGCCAGCAGGGCGTAGAAGCTCCCGTCATCGTTTCGCACGATCCACACCCGCTGGCCCTTCTTCCACCGTTCGTCTACTACCCCTGGGACGAAGTTCTCCGGCTTGTCCGCGGCGAAGACCGGACTGGGCTCGAACAGCACCCGGGGGAACATGAACCGAGTAAAGGCCAGAAGCGAGGCCCCGATCACTCCGGCCACCCCAGCCCAACCGGCGAGGGAGAAGATGTCCCGCCGGGACCAGATGGTGGCCTCCGGATTGGGGATCTCGCCTCCATGGGCCCCCTTCAGCACTTTCTCGTCAGCCATGGAATCCTCCCCTGTCCTTGGTCTCGTTCCTCGAGGTGCGCACCCCCGGTTGGGTGTCTATCTTTATCGCGGCCATTCCCACTCCCGAACGGCCACGCCGTGCAAACCCCGTCCCGCCGGAATCCGTCCTGCCATCCCCCTGGACGCGACGTCGACGACCGTGACGACTCCCGAATCGTTGTTGGCCACATACGCTCGGCGGCCGTCACGTGAAAAGGCGATGTGATGGGGGCCCTTCCCCACGGAGATTCGG
>JACQXP010000548.1 GCA_016208645.1 Candidatus Methylomirabilota bacterium
TCACCTACCCTCTCCCCGCCGGGGGAATTAGCGCCAACTTGTCTTTTCCTGCTGAAATCCCCCCTCCCCCCCTTTTTCAAAGGGGGGCTGAAGTTAGGGCGCATGCCCCACCGGGGGGAGAGGTGAAACCTTAGATCCCCTCTCCCCTGGCGGGTGAGGGGGAAAAGGCGCACCGAGGACTCGACTCAGAACAGGCTCCACCGCCTCCCACACTGTCCCGGCGGAGATCGCCTCCAGACAGTCGCTTCGCTTGCTGCGGAGGCACCCATCCTGCCCGCAGGGCCGGCAGAGGTAGGGGCTGGTGAGGACCGCGTGTCCGTCCCCGAGCGGCCCCCAGTTGTGCTCCCCCGACGGCCCGAACAGCACGACCACCGGAATCCCCAGCGCCGCGGCCATGTGCATGGGGGCCGAGTCCACGCCAAGGAACAGCGTCGCCCGCTCCAGGACGGCGGCCAGTTCGCCCAGGCTCGTTTGGCCGATGAGATTGATGACCGGTCCCCCACCCATTGATGCCTCCACCCGGGACAGGATCCGATTCGCCGCTTCAACCTCCGCCGTCCCCGGCCCGCTGGTCATCGCCACGGCAATACCCGTGTCCCGAATCAGGCGGTTGATCACCCCCGCGCAACTCGCCTCGGGCCACGCCTTGAACAGCCAGCGGGAGACGGGATGGACGACGACCAACGGCCTGCCGGGCATCAGCCCGGCTGAGGCCAGGCGCGCCGCCATGCGCGAACGGGCCTCGGGCCGGACGACAAGCACGGGACCGCTCGCCCGGACCGGGATTCCCAAGGCCCGGACGAGATCCAGGTTGGTCTCGACGACGTGCTGTCCCCCGTTCCAGGGCACCAGCTGGTTGAGGAGCGCGCGCCGCCATCCCCCCGACCGGCCCGGCGCGTAGCCCACGCGCTCACGCGCCCCCGAGAGCCATCCCAGGACGGCCTCGCGATCCCCCTGCCCCAGCTCGAGGACCAGATCCGGCTTGAACCGCCGGACCGCGCGCAGGGTCCGCCAGCTTCCCGCGATCCCCGCTTCCCGGTCGAACGTCAGGACCGCGGTGAGATCTGGATTGCCGGCCAGAACTTCCTCGGTCCCGCGAGGGACCAGCGCGGTAATCGCGCTCCCGGGCCAGGCCCGGCGCAGGGCGCGAACGGCCGGCGTCATGAGGAGCACGTCGCCGATGTGTTTGAGCTTGATGCAGAGGATCCGCTGCGGCGGAAGCGCAGGGGCCATGCCCTCACGCCTCCTGAAGCTGGTTCTGGTAGAGGCGGAAGTAGGTCCCCCGGGCGGCCATCAGTTCGGGATGGGTGCCCATCTCCACCAGGCGTCCGTCCTCCAGGACCACGATCTTGTCCGCCTGGATCACCGTGGAGAGCCGGTGGGCGATGACGAAAGTCGTTCGGTTCCGCATCAGGCGCTCGAGCGCCTCCTGCACCAGGCGCTCCGCCTCCGCGTCCAGCGCCGAGGTGGCCTCGTCCAGGATGAGGACGGGCGGGTCCTTGAGGATCGCCCGCGCGATGGCAATCCGCTGCTTCTGGCCGCCCGAGAGCCGGACCCCCTTCTCGCCGATCCGCGTCTCGTACCCGTCGGGGAGGTCGCGGATGAACTCCTCCGCATTGGCCAGGCGGGCTGCCTCCTGTATCCTGGCCGTCCCGCCCCGGGTGGACAGCCCGTAGGCAATATTGTTGGCGATGGTGTCATCGAACAGGATCGTGTCCTGGGTCACCATGCCGATCTGCGCCCGGAGGGAGGCGAGCGTCACCTCGAGCAGGTCCACTCCATCCAGCAGGATCCGCCCCTCCGTGGGATCGAAGAACCGGGGCAGCAGGTTCACCAGCGTGCTCTTGCCGGTCCCGCTGGCGCCCACGATGGCCACGATCTCCCCCACCTTCGCCTGGAAGTGGATGTCCCGCAGGACGAAACGACCCGGCTCGTAGGCGAAGCCGACCTGCTCGAAGGTGACCGTTTCGTTCACCGGCGGGAGTTGACGGGCCTCGGGGTGTTCCGCCACCTCGGGCCGCTGGTCCAGCACATCGAACACGCGCTGGGCGCCCGCCATTCCCCGCTGGATGTTGTTGTTCACCGCGCTCAATCGCTTGATGGGGACGTACAGCGAGGCCAGGGCTCCCAGGAATCCCATGAAAGCGCCGGGGGTGAGTTCGCCGCGAAACACCAGGTAGCCGCCCAGCCAGACGGCGACAACAATCCCCACCGCCTCGAGCATCTCCATCACGGGCGACGACAGCGAATCCACGCGCACGATCCGCATGATGGCCTGGAACAGTTCGGAGTTCTTGGCGCGGAACCGGCGGCGCTCGTACTCCTCCATGCCGAACGCCTGGACGATCCGGATCCCGGTGATGCCTTCCTGGATCAGGGTGGACAGCTCCGCGCGCCGCTCCAGCACCCGGGTGCCCCGGCGGCGGATCTTCTTTCCGAAGTTGACGATGGGGATTACCGTCATGGGAAAGATGAGCAGAGAAGCCAGGGCCAACTGCCAGTGGATCACGAACAGGAGGATCACCAACCCCACGATGGTGAATGGCTCGCGAAGCGCATTCCGGAGGAGGTCGGTCACCGCGGCGCCCAGGGCGTCCACGTCGGCTGTCACCCGGGAGACGATCTCCCCCGTATTGCGGCGCAGGAAGAAGCCCAGGGACAGGGAGTGCAGATGCCCGTACAGGTCGTCGCGGACGTCCGCCATCACCCGCTCGGCCACGTACTTCATCAGGTAGACGCTGACGTAGTTCACCATGGCCTTGGCCAGCAGCACCGCCAGGAGAAACCACGCCAGGAAGGTCAGGACGCTCATCTGGTGGGCCCGCAGGAAGCCCTGGACCCGGGCCACCCAGTCGCCCAGGAGCGGCTGGAGCGCCCGCGGCAGGCTCAAGAGCTGCCGGCTCCCCTCCCCCCCGAACAGCCCGTCAAATACCGGCTGGAGGGAGGCCACCGAGAGCGCGTTGAGGAGCGAGGCGATCAGGAGACAGCCGATCGAAATTGCGATCCGGCCCCGATAGGGCAGAGCGTACTTCAGGAGGCGGAGATACTGGGCCATATGAGTCCCACGTCACCGGGGGGGTTGCGGCCCCCACGGGGAAGGTGCCACGGCTCCTCTTGCGGGCTCAGCGCACCAGGCACTCCCGCAGAAGGTCTTGAGCTCGCGCCACACGACCTCTGGCAAGATTCCCCGAAGACATTGCACCTGGGTCGCCTGTGGCTGTGAACA
>JACQXP010000549.1 GCA_016208645.1 Candidatus Methylomirabilota bacterium
CGGCCCTGCGGCAACTGGCCGCGGACCTTTCCAGGATGCGGCTGGCGGCGCCGGTGGGCATGGCCCGCCGGCAGGAGTTCTGGACCGGGGAGCCCCGCGACGTCCTGGAATTCATTCTCCTCGATCCGGAACGACAACCCGCGCTCCTTCGCCAGCTCGCCGTTCCCCGACCGGGCATCACCCTGTACGACTGCGATCTTTCGCCCGCGCTCGCGTATTGCCATGCGCGAGGGATCTTTCCCCTCGCCAAAGTCACAGTGGACGTGAGGCGTGAGGCGTCAGGCGTGAGGGGAATGACCAATGACCAATGGGGGAGGAGAGCCGAGAGCCGCGAGCCGAGAGCCGCGAATGGAGGCGGCGAACTGAGATACGAGGTTGACGGATCGGCGTGGGACCTGGAGTATCCGGAGCCGCCGCTTCGCCTGATGGCCCTGAGCGGCCAGGGGGACGAGCAGGGACGCGGCGCCCCGCTCGGGAAGCTCCGCTCCCTCACCATCAGTTGCGAGGGCGAGACGACCACCCTTGACGAGGGCGACCCCGAGACGCTCCTCGGCGAGCTGAACACGCTGATCCGCCGCTTCGATCCCCACGTCCTGGTCACGGACTGGGGCGACGCCTTCCTGGTCCCGGCCCTCCTCGGCCTGGCGCGCCGCGCCGACACCCTGCCGGAGTTCGACCGCGAGGTGGTCCGCCGCCGCATCCGGAGCGCGGGGCGCTCCTACTTCTCCTACGGCCGCGTCGTCTACCAGGCGCCGTCGTATCCGTTCTTCGGCCGCTGGCACCTGGACTCACACAACTCCTTCCTGCTGAAGGAGACGGCGCTGGCCGGCCTGCTGGAGCTGAGCCGGCTCTCCAAGGTCCCGGTCCAGAAGATGGCCCGGACCTCGCCCGGCTCGGCCATCAGCATGATGCAACTGGACCGGGCGCTCACCGACGGCATCCTGATCCCCTGGAAGAAGGGCGAGCCGGAGCGCTGGAAGACCGCCTGGGACCTTTTGGTCGCGGACAAGGGCGGCCTGGTCTACCAGCCCATCACGGGTCTCTACGAGGACGTGGCCGAGATTGATTTCGCCTCCATGTACCCGGCCATGATGGTCCACCACAACATCTCGCCCGAGACGGTGGACTGCGCCTGCTGCCCCGACAACACCGCGCCCGAGATCGGCTACTCGACGTGCCGCCGGCGCGAGGGCCTGGTCACCCGGACGCTCCGGCCGATCCTCCTGCGCCGGCAGGCGCTGAAGCGCCTCCGCGATGCGGCCTTTGGCCCCGCCCGCGAGCGCTATGACCACCGCCAGACCGCCCTCAAGTGGATCCTGGTGACCTGCTTCGGGTACCTCGGCTACAAGAACGCCCGGTTCGGGCGGATCGAGGCGCACGAGACGGTGACCGCCTATGCCCGGGAGAAGCTGCTCACCGCCCGCGCCCTGGCCGAGGCGCGCGGTTTCCGCGTCCTCCACGCCATCGTGGACTCCATGTGGATCGTCAAGGCGGGGGCGACCGAGGCGGAGATCCGGGACCTCTGCCGGGCCATCCGCGAGGCCGTGGGGATCGCCATCAATCTGGAAGGCATCTACAAGTGGGTGAGCTTCCTTCCCTCGCGGGTCAAGCCGGCCGTCTCCGTGGCCAACCGGTACCTGGGGGCCTTCCGCTCCGGGGAATTGAAGCTGCGGGGGATTGACCTGCGCCGGTCCGACACGCCGCCGCTGGTTGCCGAGGCCCAGCAGCGCATGGTGGAGATCCTGGCGCAGGCGGACGACCTGGCCGGGTTCGCGGCACGGATCCCCGAGGTGCTGGAGATCTTCGTGGAGTACGCCTGGCGGCTGCGCGAGGGGCAGGTGCGCCTCGCGGACCTCACCATCAAGCGGACCGTCTCCAAGGAGGCGGGCGAGTACAAGACCAACAGCCAGATCGGCCTGGCCAGCCGCCAGATGGCCGACCGGGGCGTGGCGGTCCATCCGGGGGAACGGGTGCGCTACGTGATCACCGACGCCGATGCGCCGAATACC